>DATHEN010000374.1:0-5179 GCA_035318565.1 Polyangiaceae bacterium | reverse complement strand
GAGCCCCATCGCCGCGTTCACGATACGGTCCGCCGCGCCGTACCAGCCCACTTGAGTGGCCGTCGCAAACAAGCTGATCAGATACGTGGACGAGCTCGTCATCATCACGTTCAAACCCTTGTGTGCGAACAACAGCGCCGAATCGCGCAGCAATTGCAGACCGCCGCTCCAGCGCAGCGCAGAACGCTCCAGGGTACGGAGCGCGAGTACGTGCGCCGTCAGCACCGAAACCACGCCCGAAGCGAGCAACGAAACCAGCACCAACCAGCCGTCTTCTGGCCCGCGCACGAACAGCAGGATCAAGGGCAGGCTGAGCGCAAACCCGAGCACCTCCAGGAGCACACTGGTGCGAAAGCGCAGCGTGCCCTGGAAGTACCAGCCCAGGTTGTACGCCATCACGACGCCGTTCAGCGTGGCGAGCACTCCGTAGATCGGCCGCTCGCGCAGCACCGGTGACAGCGCCACGGCGGCGAGCCCGGCGAGCAGCACGACCGGAGTGAGAATCAGGCGGCCGAGCAGCTGGGACGAATACAGCGCGGCGATCTCGCGACGATCTCGCGCTCTGGCGATGCCGCGCGCGCCGACCGTGGGCAAACTGTACTCGGTGAACAGCCACACCATCTGGAGCAGCGACGTTGCAGCGAGGATCCGTCCGTACTCCGCCGCACCCAGGACCCGCCCGTAAAAGGGCACCAGGATCAGAAGCTGCAGATAGCGGAACGCGTAGCCGAAATACACGAACGCGAGCGCCCGCTTCGTCGAGGTCGGCTCGTCTCGAGAGACGCCGAAATCACTGGTGCGCTCATCAGGCGCGGATTGACTCATCGCGGACTCGGCCTTAAAAAAGGCCGCCTGCGCATTGTTGCACGCCTGATTGAGACACGCAGGACATCTTGCAGGTGAGTGACGTTCTACCGCGAGTGAGTGTCGTCGTGCCGGCGTACAACGAGGCGGCGCACGTGCTCGACTGCGTCGCCGCCTTGAAAGCGCAAACGTACCCGCGAGAGCTCTTGGAGATCGTCGTGATCGACAACGGTTCGAGCGACGGCACCTTCGAGCTCTTGCAGGCGCAAACGGAGATCGTGACGGCGCAGGAGCGCACGCCCGGTTCGTACGCGGCGCGCAATCGCGGGCTCGAGCTCGCCCGCGGAGACGTGATGGCATTCACCGACGCAGACTGCATGCCGGACATGAACTGGGTGAAAAACGCGGTTGCGCATCTGCGCGCAGGGGTGGGTATCGTGGCGGGACACGTGGGTCTCGAGGAACATCCAGGACCGCTCACGACGAGTGAGTTGTTCGAGCGGTGTTTCGCGTTCAAGCAGGCGGAGAATGCGCGCCTGGGTCTGTGTGTCACGGCAAACTGGTTCAGCCCGCGCGCGGTGCTCGACGAAGTCGGCGGCTTCGACGGCTTGCTCCTGTCCGGCGGGGATCATGAGCTTTCGCGTGCGATTGCGGCGCGCGGCTACCGCGTGGTGTACGCGCGAGATGCAAGCGTGCGGCACCCGGCGCGCAAGCACTTCGCAGACTTGATGCGGAAGCGCCGCCGCGTGGTCGGCGGTGCGTTCACCGCGAAGTGCAAGCGCGCCGGCAAACCCTTTCCGCTCTTCATGGCGTCACTCGTAAAGGAAACGCTCGAACGCCTGTACACGACCGCGGGGCACGCGGACCTCGAGCCTTCGGAGCGCGTGCGCGTGGCTGGCCTCTTACTCGTAATGTGCGGGGTATCTCTGCTGGAGGCCGCGCGCCTGGAGCTCGGGAGCGAAGCGCTTCGCGAGTAGCGCAGACGAGCCTCACGCCGTGCTTGCGAAAAGCCCCGAGCGCGTGTTTTCATCGCTGCCAATGACATTTTCACGGGGTTGGTTGCTCGTTCCTGGGGTTCTGGTTGCGTGCGGCGCAGGCTCGGCTGCCGAGGCGGTGCGTCCGGAAGCGCCGTCGGCGGCCAAAGCGTTGGACGAGGGTGAATGCCGAGACGTCGGCAAAGGCGGGGAGCCGCTGGTCGTCGACTGGAAGCCCGAGCAGCGCGGCGATCTCGAAGTAGCCATGAAGGACGGCATCGCGATCGTCTCCTATAGCTGCAAGGGCATCCAAATTCTCACGGAGTGCAAGCTCGACGGAGACTACGGCTACATCGGCATGACCCGCCGCGAACAGGTGGTGCGCCTGCAGAACGCAGACGAAGTGCGGGCCAACCTGCCGCTCAGCGGAGTGGCGATCGCCGCCGAGCTCGAGCGCGGTTCGAGCCTGGACATCGCCATGATCTTGGTCGGCAAACGTCGCACCACCTGGGATGCTCCCGCCGTCGAGGATTTGAAGGGCTCTTGCGACGGCGCCACGCACTTCGTGCGCGGCGCGACGGTCGGCGCTTTTGCCATGACCACGGGCTCGCAAGCGAAGGCGCGTGCGGCCGCGGAGATTTTCGGCGCCGGCACGGAGGGGGCTTCGTCGAGCGCGAAGCAGACGCAGAACCGAGATGGCGCGGTCACGGACTGTCAGAAGGCCACGCCGGATTCGGACAAGGCGCCCGACCAGTGCGGAGCGCCGATCCGCCTGGTTTTGTCGCCGCTCGCGAAAGGCCGCGCGGGCGCCGCTGCCGAGCCCGTCGCGAAAAAGCCCGAGGCCGTCGAAAAGAGCGAGTGCCCGAGCGGTCTGGTGTTCTCTGAAGGTAAGTGCACCACTCCGGCGGAAGCGACGGCCTATGAATGCGAGCCGGGCAACGTCAGCCAGTGCACCGCTCAGTGCGACAAGGGCAACGCAGCGAGCTGCGGGAACCTGGGCAGCGCTCTTCTGAGCAAAGGGGAACGCGGCCCAGCCACGGCTGCGCTGAAAAAGGGCTGCGACGGCACACACATGCGAAGCTGCGCGCTGCTCGGAACGTCGATCGCGAACGGCAGCGCGTCCGTGCCGGGCGCGACCGCCGCTGCGCTGCTTCAGAAGAGCTGTGACGGCGGAGAGGCGCTCGGCTGCAAGGAGCTCGGCAAGCTCTACCTCGCCGGCAGCGCAGACACGCCAAAGGACGAAGCCAAGTCGAGCACGTTGCTGCGCCAGGCGTGCGATGGCGCGGACGACGAAGCCTGCGCCCTCTTCGCCGCCCAGTTGGAGCGCGGCCAGGGCGGCGCTCGCGATCCCATGAAAGCAGCGCAGCTCTACAAACGCGCCTGTGACGGCGGTCACATCGCCGCTTGTGCTTCCGCCGGCAAGCTGTTCGAGTTCGGCCCGATGCGTAACCCCGTGCTGGCATCCATGGTGTATCAGCGGGGTTGCATGCGCGGCAGCGGAGAGGCGTGCAGCGGCTGGGGCCGCACGCAGTTCGAGCGCTCACCGGACTCCGCAAAGCGCAGCTTCGAGATGGCCTGCAACTTCCGCGACCCGCTCGGGTGCGCAGCGCTCAAGGTGCTGTTCGGCTCGAACCGCCCCTTCGTTCCAGACCCGCGCGCGCAGATGGCGCTTCAGGACGCGTGCCGCCGCGGCAGCGACGCGGACTGCGTGTCTACGGGACTGCTCGACACGGCGCGCGGCCTACCGGCAGGTAAGATCGACTTGCAGAGAGCGTGCACGCGCGGGAGCGCCTTCGCCTGCGCCGCGCTGAAGAAGACGCAGTAGCTCAGAGCGCGGCGGCAAACTCGAACAGACGCTGAGCCTTGAGCTTCCAGCTGTGTTCGGCCGCCGCGCGCCGCGCCGTTTCGCGCAGCGCTTCGCTCGTGGACTGAACCTGCCGTGCACACAGCGTGGCGAACTCTCCCGCCGACGCGGCGAGTGACACGAACGGCAAGCTGCGTCGTCTGAGCTCCGCCGTTTCACTCGCCACTACCGGCAAGCCCGCCGCTCCGTACTCGAAGATTTTCATCGGGCTCCGCCCCTCGTTCGCCGGATCGGCGCTGAGCGGCATGATGGCAAAGTCGCTGTGCTGCAGGTACGCCGGGATATCTGCGTAGGGCCGGGGTCCCAGGTAAAGCACGTTGCCAGGCGGCAGAGCGTCGCCGTTCTCCAGCGGACCGCCAACCACCACGAACTGAAGCGCCGGATTCGCCAGCGCCGCGGCGTGAAGCAACTGTCGATCGAAGCGGCGATCGAGCGCGCCCACGTAGACCGCGCGCGGGCGGCGGAGCGCGCGTAAATCCTCCGGTTCGGCGCGCGCACGCACGAAGTGATCGAGGTCCACGCCGTTCTCGAGCAGCAGCGCCGGCAAATCGCCGCGCAGGCTCTGCGCGTGAGCGAGCACCGTGGCGGAAGTGGCGACCACGCCTTGCACGCGCGCGAGCAGGCGCCGCTCCACGTCGCACAGCACCGGTTCACCTTTGAGCTGGTGATAGACGTCGGTGGGGCGGTAGATGGCGACCTTGGGCTTCAGCGCTGGGACGACTTCGGCCATGCGCGGTTCATCGATCAAGAGCAAGTCGGGCTCGAAAAAACCGAGCTGACGCGCCTGGCGGCGGATCGATCGAAAACCGCGCAGGTACAGCAGATCCGGACGCGGCGTGCGCCGCAAGAGATTCCACGGCATGAAGGTGAGCGGCACGCTTTCCAAAAGCCGCGGCTCCACCACACGCTTCTGTCTGTAAGCGAGCCGAGCGCGCGCGCGGTAGTCCGCGTTCGTGAGCGTGAACGGCAGATGAAACACGCTGAACGCGGAGCTCAGGTGCCACACCTCGTGCTCGGCGCGCGCAGCCGCACGCGCCAGCTGCTGCGAGCCCACTACGAATACCGGCGACAGGTACGTGTGGCTCGCAAACACGACTCTCATTCGGCGCCGCTGCTCGATACCCGCGGCGAGCTCTTCGTGCGGCTCACGTGCACGGGTGTGCGAGCCACCACACGAGCCCCCGCAGCGTAGCCATTGCGTTCACACGTGGCTGCGTCGACGTCATTGATCACGAAGGCGCACGGCACCAGCGCACTCAGCCGTCTGACGTGCTCGTCCGCCAGGTCGCGCCGCGTATTGCCGGGCCGCGCCACGCTGAGCACCAGATCCGCGTACGTGGAGAGCAGCAAAGAGTCGGCCGCGAGCGGGAACGGCGCTGCGTCGACGATGATGAAATCGTACTGGCGGCGCAGCTCCGCGAATACGGTTTCGGCGAGCAGGCTCGAGAGCCGTTCAGCGCTGTCAGTCGATGTTTCACCCGCGCTGATGGCGTCGAAGGCCGAGTCCGAGAGCTCCACCCGGTTCACGATATCTCGC
>DATHEN010000373.1:0-3627 GCA_035318565.1 Polyangiaceae bacterium | reverse complement strand
AAATCCCGCTTCCGCTCGGGATACCCGACTTGCGTTGGCGGGAATTCTCGGTAAAACCCTCGTTCCTCATTAGGAGCATTGCCATGAGTGTCGCGACGAGCTGGAAGCAGAAGCTTGCCGGCAAAATGCCCGAAGCCTGGGCGCGCGAGATCGACATCTTCGAAACCCAGATCGAGCTCCGGAAGAAGAGCAAGATCGAGGAGAGGCTGTTCGCGGAAACCCGGCTGCGCCGAGGCGTTTACGGCCAGCGCTACGACAACGGCCAGCGCAACGATGGCGAGAAAACCCAGACCATCGACTTTCCCACGGGCGATCTGACCAAGGGTCCGTCCACGGCCTGGGATGCGCCGGGGATGCAGCGCATCAAGATCCCGTTCGGCAAGCTCAGCGCCGACCAGCTCGATGCAATGAGCGACCTCGCAGAGGAGTACTCGGATTCGATCCTGCACGTGACTACGCGCCAGGACATTCAGCTGCATTTCGTGCACATCGAGGACACGCCGGATCTGATGCGGCGCCTGGCCGCGGTCGGCATCACCTCGCGTGAGGCCTGCGGCAACGCCGTGCGCAACGTCACGGCCTGCCCGTATGCCGGAGTGTGCAACACGCAGTCTTTCGACGTCACGCCGTACGCGAACGCCATCCACCTCTTCTTGCTCGGTCACGACGACACGCAGGACTTCGGACGCAAATTCAAGATCGCGTTCTCGGGGTGCAAGACCGAAGCGTGCGGACTCACGAACTTCCACGACCTCGGCTGCATCGCCGCCACGCGCGAGGTGAACGGCAAGCTCGAGCGCGGATTCGAGTTCTACGTAGGCGGCGGGCTCGGCGCGGTGCCGCAGAGCGCGCGCCTGATCGAGGAGTTTTTGCCCGAGGCAGAGCTGTTACCGATGGCGCAGGCCGTGTGCCGCGTGTTCGGTCGCCTGGGCGAAAAGGAGAACCGCTCGCGGGCCCGCATCAAGTTCCTGGTCAAGAAGCTCGGCGACGACGAGTTCCGTCGCCTGGTACGCGAAGAACGGACCCAGCTCCGCACCGATCCGCGTTGGACTGCATTCCTCGCGGACCTGCACACGACCGATGAAAAACCGCTGCGCGAAGCCTCGGCATTGCCGGAGTCCACGCTGGGCGGCGCATACGAGGCGTGGTGCAAGACCAACGTGGAGCAGCAAGCACAAGACGGCTACTACATCGTGACCGTCACGTGCCCACTCGGCGACTTGACGTCCAAGCAGGGCCGCGCCTTGGCCGATCTCGCGCGCCGCTTCACGGGAGACGCGCTGCGCACCACCGTCGATCAGAATCTGTTGTTTCGCTGGGTGAGCGGACGTGACGTTCCCGAACTCTACCAGGCGCTGAGCGCGCTCGGGCTCGCGGACCCTGGAGCAGATACGATCACGGACGTGACGGCCTGCCCCGGCACGGATACGTGCAAGCTCGGCATCTCGTCTTCACGCGGCCTCGCGGGCGAGCTCCGTCGCCAACTCCAGGTCGTCGCGCACACTTTGAGTCCCTCCGCGACCGCACTGCACATCAAGTGCAGCGGCTGCTTCAACTCCTGCGGGCAGCATCACGTGGCGGACATCGGCTTTCTGGGTGTGAGCCGCAACGTGAACGGCCGGCGCGTGCCGCACTTCCAGCTCGTGGTGGGCGGACAGTGGACGAACAACGCCGGCAGCTACGGCCTGGCCCTCGGCGCCATTCCCTCGAAGAACGTGCCCACTGCCGTGCAGCGTCTGACCGGCAAGTACGAGCAGGAACGCCAGAACGGTGAAAGCTTTCAAACTTTCGTGAACCGCGTCGGCAAGAAGCAGGTGCGCGCACTGGTCGAAGACTTGACGCATGTGCCCCCGTACGCCGAAGACCCGAGCTACTACAGCGACTGGGGCGACCCGCGCGAGTACACCATCGGCGATCAGGGAGTGGGCGAATGCGCGGGCGAAGTAGTGCCCTTCGTGCAGATGGGCCTGGCCGCGAGCGAACGCGAAGTATTCGAGGCTCAGCTCCTGTTCGACCAGGGCGACGTCTCGAACGCAGCGCAGCGCGCTTACACGGCAATGCTACAGGCGGCGCGCGCGCTGACCCGCGAGAAGAACGCCAACTTGAGTGAAGAACCGGACGAGATCGTGCGCGAGTTTCGCACGCACATGGTGGACACCAAGCTGTTCCACGATCCGTACGCGGGCGCGAAGTTCGCGAACTACCTGTTCCGCGTGCACAGCGACGGACTCGGCACCTCCTCCGCAGAAACGGTGCATCAGTTGATCGAGGAAGCGCAGCTCTTCGTCGACGCCGCGCATCAATGTTACTCACGCATCGGCTCCGCGCCCTCGTGATCCGATTTGCCCGAGTTTTGCTTCAACCGCCAGCCAGGTCGAACATGGAAGCGCACAAGCTCCAATTGAAGTTTTATCTACAGCCCAGCTCGAAACCCGAGCTCGATACGTTCGTGCCCGTGCTCCACGGCGTCATTCGAGAAAAGAAGCTCGGCTCCGAGGTGCTGATCGACGTGGCGGACTATTCGCACGTGCATGAAGGGCCCGGCATCGTGTTGATCGGGCACGAGGCGGATTACTTCATCGACGCGGGCGAAGGCCGGCTCGGCCTCTTGTACAACAAGAAGCGCGGCTCGGCCGCGAGCTTGGAGGCGAGCGTCAAGGACGCATTCTCATGCGCGCTGCGTATGTGTGCGGTGCTCGAGAGCTCCTTCCAAGCCGCCCCGCTCAGCTTCGCCACGGACGAAGCGCTGCTGCGCATCAACGACCGCCTGCTCGCGACGAACACCCGCGCGCAGTTCGACGAGCTGCGCCCGGCCCTGGAGGGCGCCACCCGCAGTGTGTATGGCAGCGGCGTGGAGCTGATGCAGGAAGGCACCCCGCGCGAGCTGTTCACGGTCCGCATCAAAGCTGCCGGCGCGCCGCGCGCCGCCGATTTGCACGCACGGCTCGACGCGTAGTGTGGTGACACTAGCCGCTCAGCCTTCGCCGAGCTCGGCGGGATCGTCGAGAACTTCTCGCACCTTGTGAGTCAAGCTGTCGGGCGTGATCGGCTTTTGGATGAACGCGAAGCAGCCGTCGATCACGCCCTGGCGTAGCGTGTTGTGCTCCGCGTAGCCCGACATGCAGAGCACCTTGATCGACGGACGCACCTTTCGCAGACGCTCGGCGAGCTCCGGACCGCTCATCTGTGGCATCACGACGTCGGTCAGCAGCAGATCGATGCTACCGACGTGGGTCTCGCTCTGCCTCAGCGCCTCGCCGCCATTGCGCGCTTCCAAGACCTCGTAGCCGCTGCGCGCGAGGATGGCCCGCGCCACCATGCGAATCTGATCCTCGTCTTCGACGAGCAGGATGGTTTCGGAGCCGCGCAGCGTGGAGGGCAAAATGCTCGCGCGGATCACGTCCACAGCGGCGTTCACGCACGGCAAGTACACCCGAAACGTGGTCCCCTGACCGGGCGCGCTGTCTACCCAGACGGTCCCGCCGCTCTGCTGCACGATGCCGAACACGGTCGATAAGCCGAGCCCCGTGCCCTTGCCGGCGGGCTTCGTCGTGAAAAAGGGCTCGAAAATCCGGGCCTGGATCGCCTTGTCCATGCCGACGCCGGTATCCTGGATGGCCAGCATCA
>DATHEN010000372.1:0-6692 GCA_035318565.1 Polyangiaceae bacterium | reverse complement strand
GGCGCCGCTCATCGAGCGGGGCGCCGGGGTACTCGTGCTGGGCTGCACACATTATCCGCTGCTCGAGAAGACCGTGGCGCGCGTTGCCGCTCGCCTGGCAGGCCGGGAGATCCCTGTCGTGGATAGCGCGGCCGCCACAGCGGAAGCCGTACAAAAGCTGCTGCAAGAAGGGCGTGTGGCGGCGGCACCCGAACAGCGTCGTTCCAATGAGCAACAGCTGGAGCTACTCGTTACGGACCTACCGGCGAGCTTTGGCGTGATGGCGCAGCGCTTTCTGGGTGCCGCTACGGCTCCCGCCGTTACGCAAATCGACATACAAGTCGCGGTTTGAGCGAGTCGTAAGCGGCGAGACCCGCACAAGTGTGCAACGATTCGGTCGGGTCGAGACGGATGGGCTCCAGGAGGTTCGGAATGGTTTTGCCGTGGATCGCGCGCTCCGGGCGCCTGTTGGCGCTGGCGAGCGCGTGCGTGTGCGCGTTCAGCTTGGGTTGTGCGGAAGAGCGCGACCCGATCAACAAGGTTCAAGCCAACGCGCTCGAAAAGCGTTTCTTCGTGGGCAAGGATCTGCAGAGCGCCGGGGACGATCCCGAGTTTTACACGGCCATGACCGTCATCGACGTGCCCTTCGGAGCCGACCAGGACGCCGGGGTATTCGCCGGCCTTTTGGGGGAGCTGTACCGGGTCAAGTGGGAGATCACCGAAGACGTTCTCAACGCCCGGCTCACCTACGAGATGATCGAGGCGAGTGACGGACACGGCGCTCGCACCACGAACAACGGGCGAGTGATCGCTTCGTACAAGATCGAGAGCCACTTCGACGTCAAGCGCGCCTACAACTCGACCACCGGCGAAGAGCTCAACGTCGTCGAGGAAAACACCACGGACCGCCCCTGGCACCAGCGCGGCTTTTTCCGCGTGGATTGGTCGAAAAACCTGATCGACAGCTCGTGGTGGGATCCGCTGGCGCAGACGTCTTCGCTCGGCGCGTCTTTCGATACCGAGAGCGTGGCCTACTACGTGGACGATCCCGAGTCGCCCGACGCGCCGCACTTTTCGGCCAAGGACGGCTACTTCGATTTCGTCAACAAGCTGTACTTGCGACCGAAGACGTCGACCGTGGACGGCCAGAAGGTCGTGAGCTGCGCTTGGCGCGGCGCATTCGTGAGCGACGGCAGCCACCCGTGGGGTAACTGCGAGAACTCGGAAATCACGGTGCGCGTTTCCTTCAAGCACGTCGCGCAGCCCGGTGAAGCCGGCTTTACGGACTACTCGCCGATCGACTGGGACGGCGCACGCATGAACGCGTTCGGCATGTTCTGGAAGGATCGCCTGGGCTGGGATGATCACTACGGCGTGGTCGATCACAAGTGGCGCCGCTTCGCCTCGCGCCACAACATCTGGAAGGCCAGCCACGCGCAGGATGCCAGCGGCGCCTACATTCGCTGCAACGCCCCGGAATTGGCCAACAACGGCGCCGATCCGAACACGGATCAACACCCTGCCTGTGTCGCGACAGACGGCAGCATCAGCGGCCCGCCCGACGACTCGGGCGCCTGTCCGCGTGGCCAGACTCTCACGACGGCGCCGGACGGCACGGACGATCAGTGCGCGGCAGCAGGCGCGGGCTCGCAATGCGACGTGCTCGTCGGTCAGTGCACGATTCCGTACGCCAAGCGCGAGGTGAAGCCCGTGGTCTGGCGCTACACCGTCGGCCCGAACGACCCGGTCATCTACGATTCCACTCGCCTCGCGAGCTGGGAGTGGGACACGGCGATGCGCATCGCGGTGCACACGGCGCGGCGCGTCGAGTGCGCGCGCACCAGCGGACAGTCGCTGGTTGGAACGCGCTGGGAAGGCCAACCCTGCAATGAGGCATTCCCAGTCGAGCAGCGCGACAACGCGGAGCTCGAGAAGGTCAGCGCGGTACGCCGCTGCTGGGATGAGAACGGCTACGGCGCGGCGGAGTGCCAGCCGCCGGAGAGTGAACGCAACACGGTGGCGGCTGCCGAGCCCGTCGTGGTGCTGTGCGCGAACCCGGTGACGGCCAAGGACGATCCGGTGTGCGGCAAGCCCGGGCTCAGGGTGCGGCCCGGCGACTTGCGCTACCACCACGTGATGTTGTGGCCGACGCGGCAGTCGTCCTCGCCCTGGGGGTATGGTCCGTCACTGGCTGACCCACTGACGGGCGAAATCGTCTCGGTCGGTATCAACATCTACGATTCGGTGACGAACACCACGGCTCAAACGGTGGTCGACACCTCGCTCTGGCTGAACGGCGAGCTTTCCAGCGATCGCATCACCTCCGGCAGCTACGTCAGAGATTGGGTAGCGGCCACGAATGTCCCGGAAATCAGCGCGGCATCTTGGCCCAGCATGACCAAGGCCGAAGCCGATCGGCGGGTCATGGGCGTGGTCGGTGTGAGCCCGCAGCGCTTTCAGGAGCTGCTCACGCAGCGTCCCGCGTTCGATCCCAAGCCGCTCAAGAACCTGGCGTTGTCACTGCACGCCACGCGCGTGCCGCTGGACATGCCGGGCCGGAACAACCGCGCCGAAGTGGACGCGCGCATCGCCCTCTTGAAGGGCACGCCCATCGAAGGCCAGCTCATGAACCCGATGTGGCTCGAGCTGGCGGGAGTGGCGCCCACCACGCAGGTGAACGATGCCGTGCTCGACGTGGCCTCGCCGCTCCGGGGCATGAATTCGAACAGCATCATGGATCGCGAGCACAAGGTCGAGCAGGCGCTGCTCAAGGCTGGGCAATGCATGCTGGCCGCGCCCGAGCCCACGGGCCTGCCCACGTTCGCCAAGCTGCTCCGCAAGAAGTTCCCGCCGCAGGGCAACACCCCGGCGGAGAACGCGGCACGCATCGAGAAGATGTGGAACTTCGTGCGGTCGCGCCTGAACTACTCGGTGATTTTGCACGAGATGGGCCACACCTTCGGCCTCACGCACAACTTCGTCGGCTCGTACGACAAGTTCAACTATCGGCCGCAGTATTGGCAGCTCCGCACCAAGGGCGGCACGGTCCAGAACCGCTGCACCGGTGAGCCGAATCAAGGCGACTGCATCGGCCCGCGCTACCTCGATCCTCCGGATCAAGAGGAGCTCGACGGCTCGATCTTCACCTGGATGAACACCACGGTCATGGATTATCCCGGTGACCTCACGCAGGACATGCTGGGACTCGGCGTGTACGACTACGCGGCGGCACGCATGTTCTATGGGGACGTCGTGGACGTGCGAAACGACGGTCGGTTCCCGGCTGCGGCCGTCAACTCCGCGGGACGCGACATCTCCGGAACCGGCACCTCCGAAGGCGAAGCCATCAAAGGCATGGTCGACTTCGCAGGCGGTGTGTTCGGACAGATCGTCGACGTCAACAGCGAGGTCATCCATCACACCGAGTACGACAAGTTCTTCAAGATGCTGTGGAACTGCCGCAAGGTCACGCCCCAGCAGCCGAGCTACTGGAACGAAGAGCGCAACGGCAAATGGGACGCGGTGCTGGATGGCCAGATCGTCCGCAACGAGGTCTGCGATCGCGCGCCGGTAGAGTACGTGGCCTGGCGTGACTTGATCCCCGATCGGCTGGCGATCTTCGGAGACCCCAAGTACTTCATTCCGCGCCGCGGCAAAGATCGCGCGGGCCGCCCGCGCATGCCCTACGGCATGGAGATCGATTGGTACGCGGACGGCGGCTCTCCGCCGGCGTACCGGCACGACGCCGGCGCGGACATGTACGAGGAGATGGTGTTCCACTCGAGCCTGTACGAGGCCCGGCACATCTTCGACAATTTCAGGACGGGTCGCTCCACGTTCAGCATCTATGGTGCGTATTCGCGCGCGCTCTCGCGCTACCACTCCAAAGTGGCGAGTCTGACGGGCGGATTCTCGTTCGCGGTCGACTTCATCTTGCGTCAGTTCGCCAAGGAGAACGGCATTCCCTTCGAGGAAGCCGTGACCACCAACGTGAACGGTCTGATGTACGACCACGCCGTGGCGGCTTCGCTCGGCTTCGATCACTTCGCGCGCGTGCTCATGCGCCCGCAAGCCGGCCCGCATTTCAAGATGCCGGAAGACGAGATCGTGCGTAGCTCCAAGGATCTGTTCGTGGATCCCGACCCCATCTACAACGTGGTCACGATCCCGAACGGGACGAGCATGGCCGTGGACGGCAGC
Source organism: Polyangiaceae bacterium (assembly GCA_035318565.1). Classification (GTDB taxonomy): domain Bacteria; phylum Myxococcota_A; class Polyangia; order Polyangiales; family Polyangiaceae; genus DATDJP01. Next base: position 2,513 of record DATHEN010000372.1, on the reverse strand, counting down.
CTGCTGCTCGGCGGGCGGCCGGTGAACAACGAGCTCAATTACGGAAACGGCGCGTGGAACGCCGACTACCTGAACCAGGTCGGCTCGTACTACGAGAAGGCGCTGGCGCTCGAGCTCATGCTCGCGGCCAGCCACGACACCATCAATCTGTACCGCTTCGATGCGATCGACGCGCGGCCGCGTCATATCAGCTACGCGAATCTGTATCCCGACGGCATGCGCCGCATGATCGGCATGCTCCTCACGGAGGACTACGGGCTCATCTCACAGCGCATTTCCACACGCGACGGCGTGCCCGAAACCGTTGCCGATCCGCGCGACCCACTGACCAGCTATCCCGCGCGTTCGCTCGGCTGGGTTTCCTGGGTACCCAAGGACGGCCCGGAGGTGTGCTGGGCGAACTCCAGCAAGCTCGCCTGCCGGGACACGCTGGGCGGCCCCGTGGCCAGCGATCCCGCGGAAGGCTCGCTGCCGCTCGAGCCCCAGTGGGGCTGGGAAATGCAGAAATTCGTGGTGCTCTGGGCGTACCTGTATCTGCCGAGCAGCGAGGTCTGGGATTGGGCGGATCTGATGCGCCTGTACCGCGCCGGCGCGGATCTAGATCCGGGCTTCCCGGCGTCGGAGCGAGTCGAGTTTCGCGATCCGGAGAGCGGCGTGCGCTACATGGCGCGGCGCTACGGCAACGAGGCCATCCTGGGCAAGACGTACGACAAGGGCGTAGCGGCCAAGATGCTGCAGTGGGCCAATCAGCTCACGGCAAAAGCCTACATGCTCGATCCGACCACGCCCTACGATCCGGTCACCGGCGCTGCAAACGTGGTCACCGATCCGGTGACCCGCGCACCGACGGTGAGGCCGGACCCGTTCATCACGCCGTCTCAGCCGGGCGGAACTGTACGCTGCGACGACAACACCGCCTGCGTGCAACTCCGCTACTACCGCGGCCTCCTCGACTACACGCGCGACGTGGCGTCACGGCTCGGCTTCGGGCCGCAGAGAATCGGGCTGTAGACTTCGGACGAGATGCAGCGGCTCGCTGCCTCGAGTGCGCCGGTGCGCAACGAACCGTGCGCGCACAGCAAGCCGAGCGGTGCGCACGTCGGCGCGCTTGCGGAGTGAACGGCGCGCCGCGCTATCTTCGGTCTTCGTGCGAATATTTCGCCCGAAATTGCCGTTCTGGAAGCCCTTCTCGCCGCAATTGCCAACGGAGCGCCGGCGGCGCACCTGTTGCATCTCGTTTGGTCGATGGGTCGACAGCAAGAGACGGGTTCAGAATGCGGAACGTGCAGTTCGTCAGCGTGGCGTGCCCCTCGCGGCGCGGTTCGGATCCGGTACTTGGTTGGCAGCGCGGCGTGCTGCGCCGTGCTGGTCAGCTGCGGGCCGACTCGAACGATCGTCGTGAGCACCAGCGCTGACGGCGGAGCGGGCTCGCTGCGTGCAGCCATTGCCACGGCGAACACGCACACCAATGGCGAGACGCGCATCGAGCTCCCTTCGGGCACGTACACGCTTTCCAACTGCGGCTTGGCAGATGACACGAACGCAACCGGTGATCTGGACAGCCTCGCCGGCGTGCCGCTCACGATCGCAGCGACAGGGCCAGACATCGTCATACGGCAGACGTGCGCCGGCGAGCGCGTGCTGGACCATCACGGCGCGGGTCTGCTGACGCTGATCGACGTCAAGATAGAAGGCGGGAGCCTTACGAGCACGGGTTCCTCGGAAGCCGCGCAAGGTGGCGGTGTTCGAGTCAAAGGCGATGCATGGCTCGAGGGCACCAGCATCGCATCGAACTCCGCGACGTCCATCAGCGACAGCAGCGACGCGAGCGCAGCGGCGCACGGCGGCGGGCTGTTCGTTGGTGGCTCGCTGCACGCGATCGCATCGACCTTTGACTCGAACACGGCGACTGCGGCGTCAGGGCAGAGTGCAGAGGGGGGCGGCGCGTACGTCGTGGGTGTCGTCACGCTCACGGCCAGCTCGTTCTCGCACAATCGTGTCGTCGGAGGGGGCAATGCGCCAGGTTGGGGGCGGGGCGGAGGTCTCGCTCAGCACTCCTCGAGCACGGGCCCGGTGCGCACGACCGCCGTGCAGTTCACGCACAATTCGGCAGAAGGGGGGATGCATGTCTTGGACGCGGGGGAGGGTGCATCGGCGACAGGCGGCGGCCTGGCCGTGGCGGGCGCCTTGATCGGGCACAATCTCGCGCTCGCCGACAACATCGCGGTGGGCGCCACGATCCCTTACTCGGCTACATTGCCGGGAGCCGCGAGCGGCGCTGCGATTTCAGCAGCCGGATCCGTAACTCTCACAGCCAGTACGCTCGCCCGCAACCGAGCGGTGGGCGGCAGCGCGCAGGGGTTTTGCAGGTATGGTTGGATCGGGATACCCGGAGGGCAGATATATCCGACGGGTTGCCTGGGAGGCGACGGACGCGGTGCTGAAGGGGCTGCCATTTGGAGCGGCGGTTCGGCTTCGCTCTCCAATGCGACGCTCGTCGAGAACGTCGCGGT
>DATHEN010000371.1:0-10344 GCA_035318565.1 Polyangiaceae bacterium | reverse complement strand
ACTCCACGACCCGCAACATTTGCCCCGTATGTGAGCGCAGCACACGGCTGAGCTCCAGACGAAGGTTCGCGTAATCGATGGGCTTGGTGAAGAGCATGGGGTCGGGCCCTTCGGTGTCCACCTGATGGTGCTCGGCACCGAGACGACAGTTGCTGATCACCATGACTGGAATGTTCGGATTGAGCTTGCGTGCGTAGCGCACGACCTCGACGTGGCTGCTCCTGGGTAGACTCACGTCGACGATCAGTGCTTCGGGCCCCGGACGGCGCGCGAGGCTGCGCGTCGCTTCGCGAGTTCCCTCTGCGACCGCTACCAGAAAGCCGTCCTCGCGCAGCAAGCGCGCCAGCATCTCCACGGCGCGGCGGCGCAATGTTTCCGGCAAGGTCAGCGCAACCGCGTAGCTATCGTGAGCCTGCATGCTCGCGAGGAGCTGCACGGTCGGCTCGCAATCGTGTGCAATCAGGATGAGACCTTGTCTACCGGGCATTACTCTGTCTCGATATACAAGCTACGTGCCAGCGCTGGATTTTCGCGTATCGAGGCCGATCCCCGCTTACTTTCGGTGTTCGCGGCGCTAGAGCACTCTGACGCCCGCAACGAGGGAGTGCTCGGATTGCGCGTCGTCGCAATCTTTGCGTCAAAGTGCGCGCTGCGTTGCGCGCCCGGGATTTCGGCCGTTTCTTGAGCCGCTGCGCCTCGCTGACGAGCGCTTAGCGCCATGCGAGAACGCGAGCAGAAGCACACACACGGACGCGCCCTGGACCACGTGCTCGCACCGTCCACCACGCGAAAGCGCGGGCGGCGCGCTCAGGCCAGCCGGCGCTTGCCGGCGAGGCCGTACTCGTGGAGGCGATACTGTATCGTGCGCACGCTGATGCCCAAAATCTCGGCGGCGCGTGTCGTCGACCAATCGACCGCGTCGAGGGTCGACAGAATCGCTTCGCGTTCGATGTCGGCGAGTTTCGCGCAGCTCGCGCGCGTTCGTGCCGCTTCCTCGAGGGGCAGGTGCTCTTCGTCGATCTCGGTTCCCTCGCACAGCACGACGGCGCGTTCGATGGCGTTCTCCAGCTCGCGTACGTTGCCGGGCCAGGGGTGGTCCTTGAGGCGAGCCCGCGCGCGGTCGCTAAAGCCGCTGATGGCCTTGGCGTTTTCGATCGCGAAACGCCCGAGGAACTCCTCCGCGAGCAGGGAGATGTCGTCCCCGCGCACGCGCAGCGGCGGCATCTGCAAGTGCACCACGTTGAGCCGGTAGTACAAATCCTCGCGGAAACGCCCGCCCTGCACTTCCTTGGCGAGGTCGCGGCTGGTTGCGGCGATCAGGCGAACGTCGACCGTGATCGATTCGTTGCCGCCGACTCGCTCGAAGCTGCGATCCTGGAGCACGCGCAGCAGCTTGACCTGGGTGGCCGCCGCGATTTCCCCGATTTCGTCCAGGAACAAGGTACCGCCATTGGCCTGCTCGAAACGTCCGGAGCGGCGCTTGTCCGCGCCGGTGAAGGCGCCCTTCTCGTGACCGAACAGCTCACTCTCGAGCAATGAATCGACCAGCGCGGCGGCGTGCACGGGCACGAACTGACCCGCGGCGCGAGGCGACGCGCCGTGGATGGCCTCCGCGAGCGCGCCCTTGCCGGTTCCGCTCTCACCCGTGATGAGCACGACCGCCTTCGACGACGCCACCTGCCGCGCCAGCCGGTAGAGCTTCTGCATCGGCTCGCTCTTACCGATCAAGCGGCCGAGCTGTCCGGCGTCACGGCGTTTCGCGCGGCGCAACGGCGAGGGACGCTCGGCCGCGAGCCGTGCGCCCGCGAAGGCGCGGTTCATCGCCTCCGTCAGCGCGTCGAAATCCACCGGCTTGGTCACGTAGTCTTGCGCGCCGTCGCGCATCGCGGCTACGGCCGACATCACGTCGTTCACGCCGGTCACCACGATCACGGGAATCGTGTCGTGCTCGTCGTGAATGCGATGCAAGAGCTCGTAACCGTCCATATTCGGCATGCGAAGATCGGTGATCACGAGATCCGGCGTGCGTTCACGCAGCACGGCGAGCGCGCCCACGCCGTCATCCGCCACGTCGATCGCATAGCCTTCCCTGGCCAAGAGCTTCTCGAGGCCCGAGCGCACGCTCGGTTCGTCGTCGACGATCAAGATGCGCCGCCGGGTGGCAGGCTCACGGACTTGCGGAATGGGGGTACTCGCTGAACTCAACATGTTTCTAAGCGTCCTTCTGCCGATAAGTCGCGTTCAATCGCCCCGAAGTAACTCAATGCGACTGTTCGGCCAATCGTTGTTGCACGGTGCCAATGGGCAGCTTGACCCGGAATTCCGTTCGCCCCGGTTCGCTGTCCACTTCTATGGTGCCGCCGTGCTCGGCAACCACCTTCAGCGCCACGTTCAAGGTGCCGTTCGTCGGCGACGCACCGCCGTTTCCAACGGACGGCATCAACGAACGGAGCATCGGCAAGGGTGTGGAGAAGGCGCGCCGATCGTGACGCACCTCGATGACTGCTGCTTCGGATTCGCGGCGTGCGCGAAGTAAAACCTTACCCCCGCCGGCGAGCGCAGCTTCCACGGCCTGCTGCAACAATTGCGAGAGCACGTCGAGCATCTTCGACATGTCGACCTCGAGCAGCACGTCGCTGCCGCCGAACTCGGAAATGTCTGCGCCCACCTCGATGCCTGCGGCCGCGGCGTCTCTCGCAATCAGCTCGATTGCGCGGCTGCACAGCACGCTCACCGGCACCCGCGCGCGCGGGCGGGCTACCGGGACGGGAGCCTCGACGAAGTCGTCCACGAGCTCCGCGACTCGGCGAATTTCCGCCTTGATGGTGCCGACGGCCTCCATCAAATCCTCTTCCGCCCCGAGGTCGATCAGCTCGCGTTCGACGAACGTGGCGTGAAGCATCGCGCCGTTCAGGGGATTGCGGACGTCGTGTGCGAGCGTCCGTGCCGCGCTGCGCTCTGTATCACTCGGCTCAGTCGGTAGGTCCAAGGGTGCCGGTGGCGCCGGCGCGTGACCGGGACTGCGTTCGACCTCGGCTAGAAGCGAATGGGCTTCCACCGCCAGCGCCCGAGCCAGCGCACGACGTGCGTCGTGCCCGCGACGGCCCAGAGTTTCATCGGCAAGACGCCCGAGCTCTTCCTGCATGAGAAAGAGCGCGCCCACCGCCATGTTCGTGGGCGGCGCGGTGCCCTGCGATTCGGATCCGTTTTGCGGAGCTCCGCCGCTGCACACCCGCGTCATCCATGCGACGAGCCCTCGTTTCAAGTCGAGCCGCGTGCGTGCGTCTTCGAGTCGAACCAGCTGTTCCCGATCGGCGCTCAACAGTGCGAGATACTCGGCAGCGATGCGCTGAAAGTGTGGGGTCGCACGAGCACGCAATGCCTCGAGCAGCTTGACGTCGCCCTCGTCGAGTCGTGGGGGTTCCGTCACCGGCCGTGAGATGTCTTCGAACAAGTAGCGAGCCTCCTGAAGGCGGATTGCGCACCAGTACCGCCAAACCAGACGGGCGGTGCATTGCACACCGTATGCCACCAATAGGGCGCGGGATCTGCGCCGCGACTGCAGGGCTTGCGCGGGAAATCTGCGCCCCAAACTCGGATTCCTGCGGCCGGTGTCGCTGGAAACCGCGACGATACGCCTCAGGAGGCCTGCTCTGTGCGACTAATTGCCACAGCCGGTGCGGCCAGGGCGCACAGTGGCGGCGCTCGCTGTAGCTAAGCGAGTCAGTTCGGCGCGGCAGCGCTGGCGTTGTTCGCGAACACGGCGTCCAGGCGCAGCAGCTTGAAAATCGCCAGAGGCTGGTCGCGCACACCCGAGATTTGAACCTCTCCGCCACTCGCGCGCACGCGTTTGTAGAGCGAAACCAGCGCGCCGACCCCTGAGCTGTCGATAAGACGCAGGGCGGAAAGGTCCACGTTCACCTGCTTGCGCTCCTCGGCGACGAGCGCGTCGAGCACAGGGCGCAGCTGCGGCGCCGTATTGGCGTCGAGCTCACCTTCGATTTTGAGAAGCGTCTGATGATCCTGATCGATTCGCTTGAAGTTCATTTGCCGGACCTCGTTCCCTGCGCTGTTTCGCTTCTCGGTTCTGACACTCGAGCTGGATCGCTAGCGCCGCTGGGGAGGCCGCTGGCAACGGAGGAATACCGCTTCGTCAAGCGCAGTACGTTCGGTTGTTCAGGACCGCCCGCACGATACGCAACGCTATCCATGAAGGATCGAATGATGTAGAGGCCCATGCCCGACTCCGGAAGTTGATCCGGTTCGCTCGATGGTCGTGTCGGCTCGGCCAGACTGAGATCGAAAGTCACGCCGTGATCCATCATGCAAAGCTCGATCCCATCCGGGACCGGGCCGATTTCTATCTGGACGTCTCCCACGAGAGCGCCCCGATAACCGTGGATCGCGATGTTGTTGAAGGCTTCGCCGATCGCAGAAACGACCTGCGCGTCGAACTCCTCGGCCCATGAATCGTGCGCAGATTCGTGGCTTGCTTCTTGCAGCCCGTGTGTCTCGGAACGCAAGAGCTTGCAGCTCGAAGCGACGACTCGAAGGACGAGGCCCCTGTACTTCAGGGTTCCCGGAACGCTCAACCGAATCATGACTACACTTGCTTCAACCGCCCCGTATCGGGACTCTCGAACGTTACCAGCTTCCGCTCCCCTGGCGATAGTCCAGCCGGGTACCGCGTGCGAGCTCCGGCTGGGCGTGCGTGTCACCAAACGCATTTTGGACATATCCGTGGCGGTCGTGGGCCTGCTGCTCACGGCCTGGATTTTTCCGATCATTGCGCTGCTGACGAAACTCGACTCACCCGGCCCGGTGTTCTTCCGCCAGAAACGCGCCGGCGCCCTGAAGCACCGCGATGGCCAGGGACGCTGCACGTTTCAGACATTCTCGATGTACAAATTCCGCACGATGCGCCCGGACGCGGAGAAATACACCGGCGCGGTGCTCGCGAGCGAAAACGATCCGCGTATCACTCGGGTGGGACGCACGCTGCGGAAGACGCGGCTCGATGAGCTGCCGCAACTCTGGAACGTACTACGCGGCGACATGAGCCTGATCGGACCGCGTCCCGAGCGCCCCGAGCTGTTCGAGCACCTGGTGATGGCCATTCCGTTCTTCGAAGAACGCATGCGCGGCGTGAAACCCGGCATCACGGGGTTCGCCCAGATTTCACTCGGCTACTCGGGACGACCACTGCCCGGCAGTCCGATCGCCACGCACCTCGATTCGCTGATCAATCCATACAAGCTCGAGCAAACCGATGGCGCCGAGGCCGACGACATGCGCGTCAAGTTGCTGTTCGATCTGGCGTACGTGACCGCGCTCGAGCGCTTCGGCACGTTCATAAAGATGGAGCTCTTGGTTCTGTTCAAGACGCCTCTGGTGATGCTGCGCGGACTGGGACGCTGAAGTCATGAACATCGCGCACGTTCTGTCGTCGTTCGGCATGGGCGGACAGGAGCGCGTCGCCCTCGACCTCGCGCGCGGTCAACTGGCCGCTGGGCACCAGGTGTTCGCCGTCTCTCTCGCCGAGGGTCCAGAGGGGCCTCACGCGGAGAACTTTCGAAGCGCGGGAGCGCGCGTGTTCAGCCTGCCGAAAGGCGCTGGCTTCGACGTCACGCTGCTGGCGAGACTGCACGCGCTCTTGCGGCGTGAGGCAGTGTCCATCGTCCACACCCACAACCCGCAGCCGCTCGTCTATGGCGCGCCTGCCGGCAAGCTGGCTGGTGCGCGGGTGGTGCACACGAAGCACGGCGCCAATCCGGACGGCGCACGCAGGCGCTGGCTGCGACGCGGCGCGAGTGAGTTCGCGGACGCTTACGTCGCCGTGTCCAACACCACCGGCGAGCTCGCCCGTCGCAACCGCGAGTGTCGCTTCGAACGTCTGCACGTGATCCCGAACGGTATCGACCTGGCGCAGTTCGCCCCGGACCCGAACGCCAAACTCGGGGTTTGCCGAGAGCTCGGGATCCCGGAGGGTGCTCGCATCATCGGCACCGTGGGGAGACTGGCTAAAGAGAAGAACCAGCGCTTGCTGATCGCGGCTGCAGCACCGCTGCTGTCCGACTCGGTGCGTCTCGTGCTGGTCGGCACCGGACCCGAGCAAGAAGCGCTTCAGACCTTCGCTCGCAGCCTGGCGCATGGGAAATACGTGCATTTCGCCGGGGCGCGCAACGACGTCGGCCGAGTGCTCGCAATGCTGGACGTCTTCGCGCTGTCGTCGCTCACAGAAGGACTGCCGCTGGTGATTCCGGAAGCCATGGCCGCCGCCTTGCCGATCGTTTCGACACGGGTCGGAGGCATTCCGGATGTGGTCGAAGACGGCAAGATCGGCTTTCTCGTGCCGAGCGGCGACGAGCACGCCCTGCGCGAGAGCCTCTCGAAGCTACTGGAAGATCCGACGCTCGCGGCGTGGATGGGGACGCGCGCTCGCTCCGTCGCGTTGAGCCGCTACTCGGCCAGCCGCATGACGGCGGACTACATGACACTCTACGAACGCGTCCTCAGTACGAACGCGCGCGCTCCGCATGCATCTTACTTGGAGGGTCAGCGATGGACGTCCTTGCGCTCTCGGCTCTCGCTCTGATTGCCTACACCTACTTCGGCTATCCCGTGATGGTGGCGGCGCTGGCGCGGCTTTCACGCGTCACGCGCTCGAGTGATCCGGGATATCAGCCGACGGTGAGCGTGTGCATCGCCGTTTACAACGGAGAAAAATACATGGCGGGCAAGCTCGATAGCCTGCTCGAGCTCGATTACCCGCACGATCACATGCAGTTTCTCATCTATTCCGACGGCTCGAGCGACGGCACGGACGCCATCGTGAAGCGCTACGCCGAACGGGACCCGCGCATCGTGCTCTTGCGCGGCGAGCAGCGCAAAGGCAAACCTGCAGCGCTCAACGCCCTGGCGGGAGCGGCTACCGGTGAAGTACTGCTCATGACGGACGTGCGCCCGGGACTCTCGCGCGAGACGGTGCGCGCCCTCGTTCTGCCGCTGAGCAATCCCGAGGTGGGCTGTGTATCCGGCAATCTGGTTTTGCGCGGCAGCACCGGGGCGGGAGCGTATTGGCGCTACGAAAAGTTCATTCGCATGTCGGAGGCGCGCCTCGGCCGCATGGTGGGTGTCACCGGCACGATCTACGCGATTCGCCGGGCCGACTTCCCAGTCCTGCCAGAAGACGTGATCCTGGACGACGTGTGGGTGCCGATGCAGGTCACGCTCGCGAGAAAACGCATCGCGTTCGCGGAGGCTGCGCAAGCTTACGAGGACGCCTTCGAGGACGATCGCGAGTTCGGCCGCAAGGTGCGCACGTTGGCGGGAAACTATCAGCTGTTCGTGTCCACGCCGCGGCTACTCTCGCCGACGGCCAATCCCGCGTGGTTCCAGCTGCTATCGCACAAGGCGTTGCGTCTGGTCTGTCCTTGGGCGCTGGCCGTGCTGTTCTGCGCCTCCGTTGCCGCAGCCTTCAATGCTCCCGAGCTGACGGAGCTCCAGCGCACGTTCTGGCGCACGATGGTGTACGCGCAGTGCCTGTTCTATGGGCTCGCCGTGCTCGGCTCACGCGCCGGCCGCGTAGCGGGCCTGGCCCGGACGTTCGTGGTCCTGAACGCCGCGGCAGTGCTGGGCTTGTGGCGGTTCGCGCGCGGTTCGCAGCGCGTCACCTGGTGAAGCGCTTTATTGCCGCTGTGAGTTGCTTCATGCTGCGTGCATGACCGAGCTCCGTCAGATCGAGCGCCAGCTCTACCGCCGAATGAACGCCACCTGCCAGACGCACGCGCTCCTGGCGCCGGGCGATCACGTGATGGTCGCGGTGAGCGGCGGCAAAGACAGCTACACGCTCGCTACCCTGCTGCATCAGCTCGCCGCGCGCCTGCCGTTCGAGCTTCGACTCACCGCGGTGCACCTCGACCAGCGCCAGCCGGACTATGACGGCACGCCGCTGATCCGCTGGCTCGAGGAGCGCGGCTACGAGTTCGAAATCCTTCAAGAGGATACCTATTCCGTCGTCACGTCCCATCTCGATCCGGGTTCGACGTACTGCTCGCTCTGCTCCCGTCTCCGCCGAGGCATTCTCTACACCGCTGCAGAGCGCCTCGCTTGCAACAAGATCGCGCTCGGTCATCATCGCGACGATGGTCTAGAGACGTTCCTGATGAACCTGTTCTTCTCCGGTAAGCTGCAGGCCATGCCCGCGGCGTACACGACGGATGACGGACGCTTTCAGGTGATCCGCCCGCTCATCGAGTGCCCGGAAGGGCTGATCGCGGAGTACGCGGCGCTCGCGCAGTTTCCGATCTTGCCCTGCAATCTATGCGGCAGTCAGCCGAACCTCCAGCGCGACGCCATGACCCGCCTGATTCAGGGTCTGGAAGCACAGCACCCGAACCTGCGCAGCGTGATGGCCGCAGCGCTCGCCAATGTCTCGGCGACGCACCTGCTCGACCGCGAGCTACTCGAGGCCGTGAATGCCGGGCGGAAATCCCCCGGCGCCGTCGCTGCCGGCACCAGAGCTCGCAAGCCGTCGCACGCGGGCGCGCTGCCCATTCTTACCGGCGCGCGGCGCTTGCCGCTGCTGCAGCCCGAGTAGTGCGCCGCTCGGTCTACGGCGCGCAGATCTGCAGGCGCTTGGTTTTGAGCACATCGCCGCTCTCGCCGCGCGGCTCGATCCACGCCACCGCCAACCGGTTGGGAGGCAGGATGCTCACCGCCGGCCAATCGGGCCCTTCGAGGAGCGCGCCGCGGGGCGCCATCTTGCTGAGCTCTACCACTCCGATCGGTTCGGTGATGGGCTGCGTCGTCAAAGGTTGCGGTCCAAAGACGATGCGCGCCACGATCAGATTGAGTCCTGCTTCCGGCGTGCCCGCCTCTCCCACGCGTAGATAGGGCGAGGCGCTGGCCGCAAAGACGGTACCGGATTCATCTCCCTGGCGAGAGGCGGTGGCTGCAGCGGCGTTACGCACGCCGGGTCTCCACGAGTCCCCATCGCACTCCGCGTCGGCGATGCACAGCAGCGAGCCGCAGGCCGTGCCGCGCTCTTGCGAGCCGATGAAGCCGCTCGCTCCCATACCACCCGCTTTGGTCCAACTCGACAACCAGGCGCCCGAGAGAATCGGAACGGCCATTGCGCTCGTGTACACCCCGGCGCGCGTTTCGCACTCGCTGAGCTGAGAGGGCTGCCCGCCCGAGAGCTGGGTGTACACGCCTCTCGGCCCAGTCCAGAGCGCGCCGGGCGTGTCGGCCGAGCCGATCAGCGCGAGCTGCGTCGCCGCCAGGTCCGTGCTGCCGAGTGGAAGCGGAGCCTCACCGGGAGAGCGCGCGGTGATAGTGCCGTCCTTGTTGATCCACGCTGCCGTGGGCTTTCCGGCGATGGTTCCTGCCACCGGATAGCGCCGCGGATTGCTGGCGTCGTACGTATTGCTGGAGAGTGGGGTGGCCGGGGTGCTTTGGGTCACTTCCAGGTTGCCGCGCAAGGCGATGTGATAGGGGCTGTCGTCGAGCGCGAAGAAGCCGTGCAGCGTGAGGCCGGCGCTCGTGTCGACGACCATGCCAGCGGCGCTGCGCGGGCGAAATGCGCCGAGCACACCGGAAAATCGCGTGCGCAGTTGGTGCTCGCTGCTGTTATTTTGCACGCTGTATAGCGTCAGCTCGGGTGCGCCGTTCGTGGTCTCGAACACCGTGAAGTAGAAGGTGTCTGCTGCCGACGTCATCGTCACACGATGGACGCTGTCGGCTTGAATCTCCGCGTTGTAACCGTCGTCCACCAGCCCGCGAATCGGCTCGAATTTGCAGCGCGGCGGCGAGGCCGCGGAATCGCAGCTGTCTGCCGTGCACGCTTGATTGTCGTTACACGGCTCCGGACAACTGGAACCGCCGTCTCCGGACTGTTTTTCGTCTCCGCCTTGCAGCTCGTCGAAGTCGAGCAAGAGCGAACATGCGGGAAGAAGCAGCACTACCAAGCCGAAAACCGAGCGCGCGGACCGCCGCATCAAAAGCTCCAGCTCGCTTGCGCGGCGCCGCCGCGTCGCCCAGCACCCACCAGAATGCGCGGCACGACACGCGCTCGCGCGACCTCCGTGCTCTTGCCTGACATGAAATACAACGCGGCTCCCACACCGACGCTGACCACGGCAACTCCCGTCAGGATCGTGCTGGTGAGCGCCAGGTTCTTACTCGCGGAGATCTCGTCGTCGCTGCAATTCGGCGAGCACGTATCCTTCGCTTCGTCGTACTCCGAGCGCGCGAGCAGCCCCGTCACTCCGGCGCCGACCGCAGTGAGTCCGCCGACGCCGAGCAGCACGTAGGCGGGCAAACGGTTCGGAGCTTGCTTCGGCT
>DATHEN010000370.1:0-5471 GCA_035318565.1 Polyangiaceae bacterium | reverse complement strand
TCGAACGACGAGAACAGGTAGTAGTAAGGCGTGCGATACACGATGTACGGCGCTTCGATTTCCGTCGTGGGCCGGCTCGCGATGTTCGTTACGGTGCTGTCCGCGCGCGCGCCGCTACTATCGAGCCGAATCAGCTGGATTCCACCCCAGAAACTGCCGAACGAGAGCCATGGTGTACCGGCTTGGTCGAGCACCACGTTCGGATCGATGGCGTTGAAGTCGTCGACGCTGCCGCCGTCGTTCGAGCAAATGACCGGACCGTGATCCGTCCAGGGCTCCGGGGCCGCCAGGTCGGCCTTCGTGGCATGACCGATGCACGAGTGGTTCGAGCCAAACGTCGAGGCGGAGTAGTAGAGGTGGTAAGTGCCGTTGAAGAACGAGATGTCCGGCGCCCAGAGTGAATCAATCGCTCCAATGCGCTCCGTTACCCAAGCGGGGTTCTGTGCGAATACGCTACCGTTGAACGCCCAGCTGTTCAGATCGGCCGACGTGCGCAGCATGAGGCCGGGCCCGGTCGAAAACAGATAGAACGTGCCCGCCGCCTCGATCATCGAAGGATCGTGCACATCGCGGATCGCACCGGTAACGGGCACTTGATTCGGCAATACGGCTGGCGCCGGCAGGTGCGCGAGCTGAGCGATCTCGTTGTCCGCATAAGCGCGGCATGACAACCGGTAGTCATCGAGCGCACCGTCGAGGCTCGCATCGGCCGCAAACGTCGATCGGCCGAAGAAGTTAGCGATCGTCTGTCCCATGTCGGATGGGTTGGCGACGACTCCACTCTGTCGGGTGACCGCGCGTCCGTTGAGGAACAGCGTTCCCTGGTCGCCACGCAGCACGACGGCCAGGTGATTCCACTCGCTCAGCGGCAGCTGGAACGGATAACCGATGTCATGAACGCCAGTCGGAGCGATCAGCCCGAAACGCAGCTCTTGCCCCTGCGGTCCAAAGCCGGCAGGGCTGAGATACATGAAAGACGAGGCGTCGGGCTTGCCGAAGTCGAACACGCGGTTCCAGGGTCGATTCGAGCGCAGCTTGACCCAAGCCGAGACCGTCAGGTCCTGACATTGCGCAACGATACCGGCGGGGAGCCGGACATGACCGCCCGTTCCGTTCAGTTGACGTGCACCACCGATCAGACCGGCGACCGGCGTCGTGCTGCCGGAGACCACGCCGTTCAGGTGAAGGTCCGAGGAATCCTTGACCGTCGCGCTCGAACCGTCGTCGAAGCGCCAATTGGCGTAGTCTTGGCCCGGGTGCGCCAGAGCAGCGATCTCGGCTTGCGTGAGCACGCGCTCGTAAATTCGGAAATCATCGATGCGTCCGTCGAGCAGCGGATCCGGGAAACGCGAGCGCCCGATCCAATTCGCGACGTTGGCTCCGATGTCGCGCGGCGCAACGGGTACCGTCAGCGCGTTTGCTGCTTCCACGCCATCCACGAACAGCCGGTAGTCGCGGCCCGTCGTCGTCAACGCAACGTGCTTCCACGCGCCGGCAGGCAGCGCAGGGCCCGTCAGGGTGCCTTCATTGGTGAACCCGGCGAACGCGGAATAGCGAGCTCGCGCGTCGTGAGTCGACGCCGTTAGATAGGCAAAGCCATTGGCACCGCCAAAGTCGAAAATGCGCGCCCAAGGCCGGATTTCGTCGAGCTTGACCCAGGCGGCCACGGTCATCGCCGCGGCTTCACTGATCACCCCATCCGGGATTTGCAGGTAGCCGGTCGCTCCGTCGAGCTCGAGGGCGGATCCGGCTCTGCCACCAGCGCTCAGCGCGGCCGCGCCCTGCAGCGCGCCATGGCGGCCGTAGCCCGAAGAGTCGAGCACCGTCCCCGCTTCGGTCAGCTGATCGAAGCGGTAATGCAGCAGGAGCTCCGTGCGCATCCTCAAGTTGTCGAACGAGAACGTGCCGTGGAAGCCTACGATGTTCACCCCAATCCGAACGCGCAGATCCTCCACGCCACCTGCCAGCTTCGCGGCGATCGATTCGGGAACGTCGAACGTCAGCGTGGTCCACTCCCCACGCGGTCTACCGCTCAGAGCAACCTGTCCAACGTATGCATTGAACAAACCCTTGGAGTGGCTCTCGACGAAGAGCTGCACGTAACCGGGCCACGTGTTCGCCGGTATGGCCGGTAGCTTCGCGTCGAGCGCGATCTGGCGCGGCTTGCCCGACTGTGTAAAGCGAACGCTCTGATAAAATGAGTAGTTGACGGGTCGAACGGCGAGCGAAGCGGCGCCCTCGGTATGGTCCGAGCTCGACACCAACTGACCCGGCCCGCTCCAGAGCGAGACGTTTTCGAAGCCGAGCACCGCTTCCGCAGACACGCCGACGGAGTCCGCCGCTCGTCCCACCTGCTCCGATGGTGAGATATCGACCGAACAGCCGAAGCTACCGATCGTCAGAGAAAGAATCGAAACTCGTGTAACAGTACGCATTGAATGTCCCTCGTGGATGTTCTCGATCGCTCGTCTCTGCGCGCTTCATCCTCATCCCCAGGAGCGCGCTCGGAGCGTTTCGGTGTCTGTGGGAGCTCACCCGGATTCGGATGAACCAATCAGGCTAAGCGGCACGGATTTCTCTTCACACGTTCAGTGGAAGACCTGCGCGTACCCCGGGACTCTGCTTGCGCCGGAAGGCGGCAATGTACGTCTAGGCGTGGACCGTGAGAGCAACGGCAGCGACGGGCGCGACTTAAGGACTGAGGGTGAACCCTGTGTCGCCGGCGTACGCTGGCCCGCTAGCGGACGGCGCAGGCGAGCGCGTATAAGACCCGCATGACGAGCTTCGTACGTCTCGGTGTCGTGGTATCCGTCGCGCTGACCCTCGCCGGCTGCAATCGGCAGGAGCCCACGACCGCGCGGGGCGGCTCTGAAACGAGCAAGCCCGCCACACGGCATCCGGAGCCCATTGCAGCTCCTCGCACGGTCGCGAGCAGCGCGCCCCACGAGCCTGGGGACGCCGCACTGCAGGTGCCCGACGCCGGACTGCACGGCCAGGGCACGGAGCCCAGTTTATTTGCGGAGGATGGCGGAGCGTTGCCGCAGACGGAAGATCGCCCGGCCCTGAACGAGCGCTTTCAGGCGCGCATGGCGCTCCTGTTCGAGGCCATCCGCGCTGATGACCCCGCACGCGCGCATTCGGTGTTCTTTCCGCTGCTTGCCTATCGGCAAGTCAAAGCCATCGCCGATCCTGACCGCGACTACCAGCGCCGGCTGCTGCGCGCGTTCGATCGTGACATTCACGACTACCACCGGAAGCTCGGGATCGCCGATGCAGCAAGCCCGGCGCGGCTCACCGGCGTGGCCGTGCCCGAGGCACAGGCGCGCTGGATGAAGCCCGGCAGCGAAGGCAACAAACTCGGCTACTGGCGCGTCCTGCGTTCAGCGCTCGGCGTCACGGATGGCACGGGCACGGAGCGGAAGCTCGCTATCACGTCACTGATCTCGTGGCGCGGCGAATGGTACGTCGTGCACTTGAACGGTTTCGAATGAAGCGTCAGCCGGCCGTTGCCCACTCGACATTGATGTAACAACTCTTCGGCGCGGCGGCCTGACCCGGAATCACTTTCAGCGTGCCGTCGAGAGTCACTCGGCTGCCTTCCGCGGCCTGCGCCTTGTTCGGCAAGTGAATGACGATGTCGGACTCTTTGAACTTCTCGGGCAGCTCGGGCATCTCGCCCGGCTGGTCACCCACGGGCACCGAGATCTTCACCTGCGTGGGCTCCGGTCCGGTCCGCGGGCGCATGATGTTGTAGTCCGGTGGCTTCTCCGGTCCCGCATACAGCGCCAGGTCGCAGGTCTTGTGACCGCCGTAGCTCGAACAAAAACTGAGCAGGCCGCGCCGGTAGCGTAAGTGGCCGCTGACGCGCACGCGAGATTCGTCCGCTTGCTCACAGATGTTTTCGATACTGCTGACTTTGCCGGGCGGAGGCGCGGATTTCGAACAGCCGCTCACTACCGTCGCCGTCAGGAACGCACAGCTGAGCACCCTCTTCATACGAGAACACTTATCATGATCGCGCCGGGAGCTACCCGAGCGAACGCGTTATGCCGGCGCACCCATTCATCATCGCACGCTGGGCGCCGGCCTCCATTTGAAAAACCGCGATTGCCCGGCTACGGACAGCGCGGATCAGAATCCTGAAATGTTGCCAAAAACTCGCCACTGACCGGCAAAATCGCACAGCCGTGGGTTGCGCCGCACACCAGATCCCACTGCGGCTGAGCCTGCGCGTGACAATTCAAACAACTGGCTTCGAACTGGTTCCGCACACTCGCATCACCCCCACGTTGCAGAATCGTGGTGCCTGAGCTGGACACTTGAAGTGAGAAGAACTCCCAGTCTTTGCTGGCTGGGCTAAAGCCCGCGCGCCGTTTGACGCTGGCCTCGGTGGGAACGAGTTGAATGATGGTGCCAACCGGGAACGTGCCGCCCGTCGGGGAACCGGCGACCTGGAGCGCTTGATCGAGCTGCCCGAGTTTGTTGGTGATGCGCATGTTGCCGACCTTGGGCCAGCGCTTCACGCACTCGAAGTCCGCGGCGGTCATGTTCAAATCATCAGGCGGCGCTGGGCCGCAAGTGCTTGCGGGCGCCGCGAGCAACGTGAACGAACACAGAACCGCTTTGCGCGCTCTGCTCCGCAATACTGCGCCGAGTCCGATTCGGTGACGTGTCGCGTTCGATTGGACCATCGTAACCCTCCTGCCCTCGGCAAAGAATCAGCCGTCGGGAGTATGAGACGCCAGGGAACAATTGACAGTCCCAAACACGCAAAAGCTCCGAACAGGTCCGTCTTGAAACGGGTTTCAGCGAATTGCAGGCTATTTCGCGTGGGGTGGAGCGTGTTTACGACGATTGCGTAAGCTCCAATTCAGTTCCTTTCGTGCGCCGCCACCGCTATCTGGAACACGAGGAGGGTTATCCAATGAAGACCCAGAAGACGATCATCCACGCATTCATCAAGATCGGTCGGACAGCACTTGCGCTCGGCGTGCTGGTTCCAGCGCTCGGGTGCTCGGCAGCGAACGAGGACGAGTCGCTCGACACGAGCACGCAAGCCGTGGGTCAGCGCTGCACCGTGCGTGGCAATCCGCCGGTCACCAGCGGTTGTGGGGAGAACGAGTACTGCTCGGTCGTAGCCTGCACCAACTCGATTCCGCGGTCATGCTGGGGCACGTGTCAGGTGACCAAGCGAGTGCCGGCGCCCAAAGAGGAGGGCTGTAGCGGAAGCTTCGCATGCCTGTGCGGCACGGCGGCGTGCGTCGACGGCGAGTGGACGTGTATCGGTAACTGCGGTTCGCCGTTTCCCACCGAATAGTTCGGCTGTTGCCGATTGGGCCACCAGTCCGGCCCGGTGAGCAATCACCACCGGACTGATGTCCCGGCTCACGTCAAACGAAGCATGGCGTCTTCCCGGCTGCGGGGCGACGCGAGGTAAACCGCTCAGTCATTGGCCTCCGGCTCGGCCCCGA
>DATHEN010000369.1:0-2588 GCA_035318565.1 Polyangiaceae bacterium | reverse complement strand
AATCGTGCTGCGGGCGCGGTTCTCGGAAGAGCGGCGGCCCTCGTTCAACACGAGCAGCACGCGCACCTGCAGCGGCAAGCGGTTCGGCTGGCCGACGGCCTGCGTGCTGTCCCAGGTTTCGATCCACTGACCGCTCAGCGGGTCGAGGTACTCGAGGTCGAACAGATCGATGTCCGTGGCGAGCACCTCCACGCGGCCGCCTTTTTGCGGGTCGTCGTCGAGCTTGGTGTCGGCCCGGCGCACGAGATCGATTTTGCCGTCTCGTTTCGGGTCGCGTGAGCTGAAGTAGCTGATCTCCACTTGGTCCGACTCGTGCGAATCTCGATCCAGACGGCGATTGGCGAACGAGTTGAAATCGAGGCGGTCCGCCGGCGTACCGCGCGTGCCGACGAAAACGGTTTGCTGCACCGCGAGCTGCGGGTTGATGGCGTGCGTCGAGAGATACGCGCTCTGGAGCTCGCGGGAGATGCGGGCCATCGCGAGCCGGCCCTCGCGATAGCGGTCATCCACGCGTTCAACGCCCTCTTTGCTGTTTTTCAAGCCGGCGAACGCCGAGTAGATCAAGACCGAGATCATCGACAATATCCCGATCGCGACGAGCAGCTCGATCAAGGTGAAGCCACGAGCTCTCGCGCCGATCACTGCGAGCTCCCTGGGGTGGTGGTACTGGTGCCGGTACCGGTCTGCGAGCTGCTGCTGCCCGATTGAGCTCCGGAGAGCGCGGGGCCGAACGCGCCCGCCGCGTTGTCGAGCGCCTCCAGGCCTTTGGCCGCGTTGGGATCGAGCCCGCCTTGCATCGGGTTCGCCACGAACTGCGTCACCGCCAGCTCGCGTTCGTTGCGGCCCTCCTTCCAGTGCACGGTGATCGTGATTTTGCGAATGCTGGCCTCGAGCATCCGCTTCAAATCGGGGTAGACCATGCCCATCAGCATGGGCACGAGCCCTTGCGCCGCGGCCGCCGCCTCACCGGACCCGCCGCCGAGAAAGTTCCCGAGCGAGCTCGCACCGCTCAGCGCCTGCCCGCCGCTCTGCTGAATGGACGCCAGGGCTCCGAGCGGACCGAGCGCGGCCATGGGATCGGCGCCCCCGGCGCCCGGAGCGAACGGGTTCGGCCCGAACGCGTTGATCGCCCCGCCGTCTACCGCCCCCGGTGCACTCCCCGGCTCGGTCCCACCATCAGCGCCGGTGCCGGCCGGCTGCGGCAATTCGATGCGTTGAATCAAGCGCTTACAATCGAAGCGCGACTCGCTTTCATCCTCGCAGCACGGGCCCTCGTCCTTGCTCTCTTCGATGATCGGGTAGCCGTCCTTGAGCAGCTCGACCTCGGTCTCGTTCATCCGGCAGCGCGCCAGATGCGTGGCCAGGCTCAGGTTCTCGGCGCGTTGCGAGCTCGAGAACAGACCGACCTGCGAGCTCAGGATCACGGTCAAGCCGAGACCGAGAATCGAGATCGCGACCAGGACTTCCAGGAGCGTGAAGCCTCGCGAAGCGCGCCGCTGGCTCGCGCACATCACTCCTCACGCTCGCTGAGCTCACCGTCCGACGGCGGCTCGGGCAGCTCTACACGGCCCCTTTCGATTTTCGCGCGACCGGTGAGCGGACTGATGCTCACGCTCAGCCCTTCACCCCCATCCGAACGCTTGAGCTGCACCACCGCACGCTCGGTCGCGCCGCCCGGCCAGAAATACAGATAGGCGCGACCCTTGGTGCGCGCCTGGCCGTCGTGCTCGGTGTGCACTTGGCGGAACTCGATGCCCTTGCCGAGCTCGCGGCCCTTCGGGTCGTTGTCGTTGAAGCCGCCCTGCTTGATGGCCGTGAAGCGCGCCCGCGGTGCACGCGGTCCGTCGAGGATACGCTCGGCCTCCTCGCGCGCCTTTTTCTCCACGTCGTTCGCAGCCTCTGCGCCCGCACCCGTGCTCGCGCCCTCCTCTTTCTGGCGCAGCATGAGGCTCGAGCTCGCCTCCTCGAGCGTGACGCGCTCGTTGTCCAGATCGAAGACCATACGCGTGGGCTTGCCGGTGCTGTTGGCGCGCGTGAGACCGATGCGCACGCCGGCCACGATTAGCGTTGCAGCCGCGCGCTCACGATTGCTCGAAAACATGCCCGAGCCGAAGACGATGGCGCCGGTGAGCATGGCCGCGATTGCGATCGAAACCAGCACCTCCACGAGCGTGAGACCGCGCTGCCCCCGAGCCCACGCCGGACCTGGCCGCGAGACGCGGAACGGCCGGCGGCACGGCGCGACTGCGAGTCGGGCCCTGTGGCGGGAACGGGGGGCTTCACGCACGAACAGATCAACCTTCGTCCTGAGCCTCTTCGGTCGAGCCTTCGGGTACGCGGATGTCGTCCTTGGTGCCCGCTTTCTTGTCGGGCCCGGCCGAGATCACGATGACCTCCTCCTCGGTGCACTGCAGTACGTAAGGCTGACCCCAGGGGTCGTTGTTGTTCTGACCGGGATCGAGCTGCTTTTCCTGGATCAGCTGGCTGATCGTGGGGCAGGTGTTCTCGTTGCTGGTCGCCTGCCAATTTTGAACGGCAGTGCGGATCACACGCGCGCCGGTCTTCGCCGTGGTGATTTGCGATCTCTT
>DATHEN010000368.1:0-4939 GCA_035318565.1 Polyangiaceae bacterium | reverse complement strand
AAGCCCCGATCTGATTGATCGCCGCGGCGCGGGCGGAGGCGGCGTCGGTGGTTCAGGGTTGTTATTCTTGCTCTTTGGACTGTTGCGCTCGCGTTTCGGCATCCTGGGAGTCGTCGTGGCGCTCGTGCTCTTTTTCTTCATGGGAGGGCTGAACGGCCTCGTGCCAGAGGCTGATCCGCGCCAGGCCGGAAGTGAGCCCGTAGAGGCGGTTCAGAGCAACGCTCCGGATTCGGAGCTCGTCGAGTTCGTTTCGTTCGTGCTCGACGACGCGCAGAGCACCTGGCAAAAGAAATTCGCCGAGAAGGGTGAGACGTATCGCAACGCCAAGCTGGTGCTGTTCAACCAGCGCACGAATTCGAGTTGCGGTTATGGGTCCGCGGCAACAGGCCCATTTTATTGCCCCGGCGATGAACGCGTTTACCTGGACCTGAGCTTCTTCCGTGAGTTGTCGCAGCGCTTCGGCGCGCCGGGTGACTTCGCGCAGGCGTACGTGATTGCCCATGAAGTCGGCCATCACGTGCAGAACACTCTGGGCGTCAGTCAGCGTGTGCATGAGAGCTCCAGAAGCCAACAACGTGGGCCCGCGGGCTTGTCGGTGCGTCTCGAGCTTCAGGCCGATTGCTTCGCTGGCGTGTGGGCCAACGCAACACGTCACCGAGATTTGCTCGAGAAGGGAGACGTCCAAGAAGGCCTCGCGGCGGCCACGGCGATCGGCGACGACCGCTTGCAGCGAAGTGAGACCGGCACTGTCGAGCCGGAGAGCTGGACACACGGTTCTTCCGAGCAGCGCGTGCGCTGGTTCAGCCGCGGCTATGAGCAGGGCACGCTGGAGGCGTGCGATACGTTCGACACCAGCACGCTGTGAACGAGCTCAATCGGATGTTGCAGTGCCGCTACTACGGCGGCCGCGACATCCGACGCCGGAGAGTTCCTGAGGACCGAGCTTGACGTCCACCACACGTTCACCGGCGTCTGTCTTGTCGATGCCTACACTGGCACCCGCTACGCTCGAGCTGCATTGATCACTGGCGAGCGTCGGCGCGGGCGGCAGATTGCGGTCGTTGTCTACCGGCGACGACAAAGCAGGTTCTACAGTTGCGCCTCCGCACGAGAAACAGCATGCCAGCAACACGCACACTGCTGCACAGCGTGCCAAGCCTGTACGAAGAAACACGTCAGGTGGCATGTTGCACCAGGCTGCAATTAGGGTGCCACGCGTTGGCTCACGCAAGCTCGCCGCTTGCGCGGAAACACGAGTCAACTCTCTGACATTGGTGGGGCGATTCGCCCCGAACGCTCCACCCGTGTGTGGCGGAGCCCCACCCGAATTCTGGCCGAGTGTTCGGATGATCTGGCGTTCATGTGCAACGAGGTATGCGTTCGTCACACGCCAGCGCGGTTTTCTTCGCAGCACTGCGAAGAAAACCGCGCCACGCTGCGTAGCCTGCCTTAGAGTAGAGATTCTTAGATCGCTCACGACGCGCACTCTCACGACCCGCTCGCTCTCCCAGCTCTTCGCGTTCCCACTCGACTCCGCGCAACCGGGCGAGTGTCTCACTTTGATCGGGTCGTGCCTTAGTCTTCGATAATCAGGCTTGGCGCGAGGCCCGGGGTTAAAGGCCGCGAGAAGCGGGCCGTTATAAGTAACCCAGGGGAATGATCGACGTGGACGAAGTTGAGCGCGCGTGTTTGCTACTTGGCGGCAGGGTGTGCCGAATTTTATCTACCTTGGCGGGTAGCATCGCAGTGCGAACGGTGTACCTGAGGCTGCCGGCGGAGCTCGCGGAGGCGCGCTGCTCGGCTGGCCTGAGAGGGCGACTTCAATGATGCAGATAGCAGCGGGGCATTTGCTCGGCCGGTACGAGCTCCTGGTACCGATCGCCAAAGGTGGCATGGCCCAGGTCTGGGCTGCGCGCCTCAAAGGCAGCCGCGGCTTCCACAAGCTCGTCGCGGTCAAGACCGTGCTGCCGCGCGCACTCGACGATCAGAAGATGGAACGCATGTTCCTCGAAGAAGCGTCGCTGGCTTCCCAGATCCATCACCCCAACGTGGTGGAAACACTCGAGCTCGGCGAGCAAGACGGCGTCCTTTACCTGGTCATGGAATGGGTCGATGGAGAGCCCCTCTCCGATGTGATCGCCAAGGCGCGCGAGCACGGTGGATTGCCGCTCGGGGTCGCCATCAACGTGATCGGCCAAGCCTTGAAGGGCCTCTCCGCCGCACACACGGCTCGCGACGAGAACGGCATGTTGCTCGGCTTGGTCCATCGCGACATCTCGCCCCAGAACGTGCTGGTCACGTACGCCGGTATGAGCAAGCTCGTGGACTTCGGCATCGCCAAGGCCACCAGCCGCGCTTCTGGCTTGACCGAGCTCGGAGAGATCAAAGGCAAGTTCGCCTATATGGCACCCGAACAGGTGCGCGGTGACATAGTGGACGCGCGCACGGACGTGTTCGCGGTCGGCATTCTGCTCTACGTCGTCACTTCCGGACGCCACCCCTACAAGGGCGAAACTCCCGCGGAGACCATCTCGCGTATCAGCAGCCCCGAGGGCCCCACGCCGCCGTCCAAGTGGCTGCCGAGCTACCCAGCCCAGCTCGAGAGCGTGCTGCTCAAGGCGCTGGCTCCGGCACCCGCCGACCGCTACTCGAGCGCACATGAAATGCTCGTAGCGCTCGAGCGCGCGATGCCGGAAGCCTTCGAGCTGAGCGCCGAAATTCGCGTGGCCGAGTACGTCAAGGGCTTGCTCGCAGACCGCGCCACGCAGCGCCGCACGACCATCCGCATGGCCAAGGAGTTCATCGAGCGCACGCGCGGAGAGAGCACGAGCACCAGCTCTTCCTCGTTCAGCTCGCTGCGCGGCATAGCCATCGAACAGACGCCGAGCTCGGCTTCGGCACCGGGCTCCGGCTCGGGCCCGCAGGCGTCCAATCCCAACCTGACCCCGATCTCCAATCGAGTGGCGACCAATACCGAAGTCGTGGCGCCCGAGGCGCGCGTGCGTCGCTGGCCGCTCTTGATCGGTGGAATGGCCGCCGTAACGCTCGGCGCCGTCGCGCTGCTACGAGTCACCGCGCCCTCGAGCGGCGCGCCAGTTGCCGCGGCCGCACCGGCGCCGGTATTGGCCGCACCCAGCGCCACGGCAGCGCACGCCGGCGCGGACCCCAAACTCGCCGAGAGCGCGGCTGACGCAGCCCGCGCGAACAGCGCCGACGCGCAAGCCGGTGAAGAGCGGGCCGAAGCCGACTCCGACGGCAAGCGCGCCGACAAGCGCAACAGCTGGCGCCGTGCACGCGCCGCCGTCAAACGTCCAACCACCGCGACGCCCGCAACTGCCAGCGGCGCTGCCGCCAGCTCCGCACCCGCGACCGTCAAGGAGCCCGAACCCGCTCGACCGGCGGCGTCGAAAGACAGCGCCTGGGATCCTGGCAGCTTCGGCGGCCGCCAGTAGCACTACTGCGCAGTCTTTGGCAGGAGCAGATCACGCTCGGCGTGAGCGGCTACACCGCACGAATCTGTCGCAGTAGAAGTAAGCGGCGCGAGGCGACGCTCCGTTAACGGCGCGAGCTCCGCGCGAGCTCGTAGGCCAGCTGAGCAATCTCGAGCGCGTGCTCGAGCAACTCGCGCCGCGGCGCTTGCTCGAGATCGTCGAGCTTCATCTCGAGCGCGTCCAGCACCCGATCGTAGGAGCGCACGGCTCCGCCAGCCGCTTCCCCACGTTGCTCTCGCAAGCGAGTCAGGAACTGTTCGAACGAGATTGCCCCCGGGCGGGTCTCGGAATCCGGGACCGGCGCGCGCGAAGGCCGCAGTTCGGCAGCTCGCTTTTGCTGCTGCTCTTCGGCAGAGCGCAGCAGGTTATCGCGTTCGAGCTTGAGCTTCTCGAGCTCGCTCGCCAGCTCCGCCACGAGCTCGTGCGGCTGCTCACTCGAAAGCCCCTGCGCCGCCTTCAACGAAACCAGTGCGCCCAAAAGCTTCGGCCAATTTTCCTGAAGTCGCAAAAATTGCTCGACGCGTGCGCGCTCGGCCTCGATCTGTTGGCGAAGCGCCTGCACCGTGTCCCAAGCTGCTCGCTCGGTGTGCTCGAGCCAAAGTGGATTGGTGGGCATGAACGAACGGCTTCCTCGCCGACTCTACCACTACTTCGAGCGGCTCCTTGCGTCCGGCAGGAGACTCGGCTTATCGTGCCGGACTCAATGGATTTTCGAGCCCGCGCTAGCAAGTGCCGACGAACTGCCGCTGCCGAGCGGCAGCGGTTGGCGAGCGCGCGTGCCCTGAACGTCCAGTAAACGCGAAAGCCTCACCAAGCCGCTCAACGGGCGGCTTGCGCTGGTTTCAGAGCGGTCGCCCCAGAAAGGGAGACCGATGACATCCAGCTTATCCTCGTACCTCATGCCCGTCACCGCGCGGCCCGACGCCGTCATGGTGCGCGGGGACGGGTCGTATCTGTGGGACGATCGGGGCCGGCGCTACCTCGATTTCGTACAGGGCTGGGCAGTGAACGCCCTTGGCCACTGTCCGGTCGAGGTACGCCGAGCATTGAACAGCCAGGCAGCGCAGCTGCTCACTCCGAGTCCCGCCTACCACAATCGACCGCAGCTCGAGCTCGCGCAACGCCTGGTGCGCGCCTCGGGCCTGCATCAGGCGCACTTTGCCTGCACCGGCGCGGAGGCCAACGAAGTCGCCGTCAAGATCGCGCGCAAGTGGGGCCGCCTGCACAAACGCGGTGCGTTCGAAATCGTGACCACGCAGGCCGCGTTCCACGGTCGCACGCTGGCGATGATGGCAGCCAGCGGCAAACCGGGCTGGGACGAGCTGTTTCCACCGGGCATGCCGGGATTTCGGCGCGTGCCGTACGGGGACAGCGCGGCGATGCGCGCCGCGATCGCGCCCGATACCGTCGCGTTGATGGTCGAGCCCATTCAGGGTGAAGGCGGCGTG
>DATHEN010000367.1:0-15565 GCA_035318565.1 Polyangiaceae bacterium | reverse complement strand
AAGAAGCCGGAGACCGAGAAGAGCGCTGCCGCGAGCGAAGGTGAAGGCGATTCCAACGCGACGGCCGGTTCGTCGGAAGAGAGCGGCAGCGAGGCCAGCGCGGAGGGCGAAGCCAGCGCGGACGCCGAGAGCACGGCCCCGAGCGAAGAGCCCGAAGCTCCCGGCAGCGAGCCCGAGGCGACCGTGAAGGAAAAGCCTGGTGGTTGCGGCTGCCGCGTGGCGGGTTCGAGCTCACTCGCCAGCTCTCGCTGGATGCTGCTCGGCGCGGCAGGAGCTTTGGCGGCCCTGCGCCGCCGCAAGCGTCAGCGCAGCGCAGCGGCAACGTGAGCCGACAAGCGCTCCACGCCTTCTGAAAAGGTCTGCTCCTCGGTGAGCAGGCTCAGCACCACGAAGGGCTCACTGAAAAAATCGTAGAAGTAGCCGGGCTCCACCAGCACGTTCTCGCTGTCGAGCAGCGAGAGCACCCAGTCCTCCTCGGGCATCACGGCTGGCAGCCGCAGCACGGCGTACCAGCCTCCCTCGGCGTCCAGGAACGTCGCCGCGGATCCTTTCAGTGCGTTCTCGAGCGTGGCGCGATTGCTGGAGAGCCGCCCGCGGATCGCCGAGCGAATTGCGCTCCCTTGCTCGAGCAAGTCGCCGAGAGCGAGCTGCACGGGGGTGCCCGCGGACAGAAACGTGTCGGCGATGTGTTCGAGCCGCGCGCGGCACTCGCTCCTGCGCGGCTCGGGCCCGGAGAGCACACACCACGCAAGCTTCATCTGCGGCAAACCCACCGATTTGGACAAGCCCGCGAGCGCCAGTACGAGTGCGTCCGTCTGCTCGAGCGCCGAAAGGGCCCGGCGTGGATCGGGGCGAAACGCATATTCGGCGAATACCTCGTCCGAGATGATCGGCAAGCCGAGCTCCGCGAGCGCCTCGAGCTCGTCTCGCTTCACGAACGAACCCGTGGGATTGTTCGGATTCACGAGCACGATCGCGCGCGAACGGCTGGTCCTGCTCGCGCGCAGCGCTTCGACATCGATGTGCCAGGCGCCATCGTACAGCAAGGGGTAGCTCGCCAGCGCCACGTTTTCCAGCCGTGCCAGCTGCTCGAGCAGCGGGTAGCTCGGTCTGGGCACGAGCACTTCATCGCCGGGATCGCAGAAGAGCTTGAAGGCGAAGCCATACGCTTCGCTCGTGCTCGCGCTGAGCAGCACATCGGCCGGCGCTACCTCGATTCCGCGCGCTCGGTACACGTCGCACACAGCGGCGCGCGCGCTCGGTATGCCGAACGGCTCCGGCTCGTAGCGCAGCATGGCCGGAGCAGCGAAGGCGCTGATCAGCGCCTGCACGGGATACTCGATGCCCGCCCGAGTGGGATTCGATTCGGTGAGATCGAAGAGGCGCGTGCCTTTCGCGCGCAGCCGTTCTACGGCCTGGGCGCGTGGGTTCGTATCCGTGCCGAAATGACTGCGCTCGGAAAACACCTCGCGATTGTCGAACGACGGGCGCGTCGAACGCAATTGGCACGCAGCTTGGAAAGCGGCCTACTTGAGGCGTAGACTAGCCGTGCCATGAGCCCGCTCGACAACGAATGGCCCAACTTCACCGGCGTACCCGAGGACGACACGCTGCCGCTGCACCGGCCGAAGGGACAGGCGCTGGCGCGTTACGTCTGGGCGGACGGCGAGCTCTGTGAGGCCCAATCGCTCAACGTGCACTACTACGCCAATGCCCTTCACTACGGCACCGCCGTCTTCGAGGGCATTCGTTGTTATCCGAGCGAGCGCGGACCGGTGCTGTTCCGCGTGCAAGATCACATCGAGCGCATGATCCTGTCCGCCCGCATCTATGGCATGAAGCTGCCGTTCGAGCTCGAGGAGCTGCTCGCGGGAGCGCTCGCGGTCACTAGCAAGAACAGTATCGAGAACGGCTACTTGCGGCCGCTCGCCTACTTCGGCCGCGGCCCCATCGATCTGAAGCCGAAACGCGAGTGTCCGGTGCGGGTGTTCATCGCGGCGCGCGAGCTGGGCTCCTTCCTCGGACCGGACGCGCTCAGGAACGGCATTCGCGTCACGATTTCGAGCTTCCGGAAATTCCATCACACCATGCTACCGACCATGGCCAAGGTCAGCGGCCATTACGCCAACAGCGTGCTCGCTGCTCACGAGGCCCTCGATCGCGGCTACGACGACGCCATCCTGCTGAATCAGGAGGGGACCGTCGCTAGCGCAACCGGCGAGAACGTGTTCTTCGTCAAGAACGGTACGCTGTACACCAATGACGAAAGTGCCTCGATCATCCCGGGCATCACCCGCGATTCGATCCTGACCTTGGCCGCCGAGAACAACGTACCCGTGGCGATTCGCCACTTTCTTCGCGAGGACCTGCTGCGCGCCGACGAAGTGTTCTTGACCGGCACGGCGGCGGAGGTGACGCCGGTTCGCGAGCTCGACGGGGTGAGCTTCAAGACGGGCCGCAAGACCGTGGGCGCGCTCTTGCAGCGCGCGTACTTACGCGCGGTGACGGGCAAAGATCCCGCACACCAGGCCTGGCTCACGCCGGTCGGCTGACTCAGTCGGATTCGTCCGCCGTGAGCAGCTCGGCCGCTTGGCGCACGGCTTCGGGGAGCGCGCCAGGGTCGACGGCCATCAGCACCTTGCTGAGCTTCAGGCGTCCGGCGGCGCGCTCGATGACCCGCGGGAAAGCCGCCGAGACCAGCGTGGCCGCGACGGACGAGCTGATGGCGATGCCGAATCCCACCGGCCCGAGCGGGCGGCACCCGAAGAAATGGCTCACACCAGGAGTTTGCACGAGGCCCGTGAGCACGGCGCTCGAGGCCAGGCTCGTCACCACCACCGGTGTGCTCAACCCGCCCGAGACCAAGGTCTGCCCGAGCTGTGTTCCCACGAGCGCGAGCAGGCTCACGGTGCTCGCGCGTTCGCTGCTTCCAGTCAGACGCGCCAAGACCCAAGCGGTTCCCGCACCAGCGGCGGTGACCGCTGCGCGCGCCACGATATCCCGATCCAGCGGATGGCCGAGCGAAGCGTCCGGACCTTCGTGCGCGAGGGATTCGAGCGCGGCGGGCGAAGGCGGGCGCAGCGCGATGGCCATCGCCGGCGCCACGTCCGTCAGCAGGTTCACGAGCAGGAGCTGGCGTGCGTTCAGCGGCGGACGTCCGTCGACGAGGCCTGCTCCCAACACGAAGGCGATTTCACCGAGGTTACCGCCGACCAGGATCGAAACGGCGTCCCGCACGCTCGACCACATGGCGCGTCCCTCGACGATGGCGTGAACCAGCGTTTCGATGCGTTCGTCGATCAGCACGATGTCGGCGGCTCCGCGGGCCGCCGCCGTGCATTGTTCACCGATGGCGATGCCGACATTGGCCAGGCGAATGGCCGGCGCGTCGTTCGCGCCGTCACCCACCATCGCGACCACGCGCTGAGCGCGTTGCAGCGCGCGCACGACACGCACCTTTTGCGAGGGTGTGACCCGGGCGAACACAGCTATCTGCTCGATGCGTCCATCTAGCTCGTCGTCGCTCATCGCGCCGAGCTCGGCGCCGGTGAGCACGCCTTTGCCGCCCAAAAGTGACAGCTCGCTCGCGATCGCCTCGGCCGTGCTCGGATGATCTCCGGTGATCATCACCGTCTCCACGCCGGCCATCCGCAGGCGCTTCAAGGCGGCTGCAGCAGAGGGCCGTACCGGATCGCTGAAGGCGAGAAAGCCGTAGAACGTCAAGCCCACGAGTCGATTCGGGTCGAGCCGATCGTCGAGGCCGACCGTGCGCTCCGCCACGGCCAGCACGCGCAGGCCGCGCCGCGCCAATTCGGCGGCCACGTCGTGCAGGCGCTGCGCGGCGGCGTCATCCAGCGCCGAATGCTGAGTGCCCAGCCGATAGCGCGTGCACGTCGGCAGGATCACCTCGGGTGCACCTTTGACGCTGAGTATCGCGCGGTCCTCCGTCACACCGAATACGGCGTGGTAACCGCGCGCGGCTTCGAAAGAGATCTCGGAGCGCCGCTGCCAGGCGACGTGTCCGTAGTCCGGGGCCACGCCCAGCGCTTGCGCGCTCCGCAGCAACGCGGCGTCCGTGGGATCGACCTGCGCCGGTGTGTTGCCGTGCTGCGGCGTCGCGCGCAGCCCAGCCGCGAGCACGGCAACGCGCGCCGCGCTCAGATCCGCCGCGGGTTCCTCGGTCACCCCGTCCGAGACGCTGAACAGATCGATACGTCCCTGTGTCACGGTTCCGGTCTTGTCGACGCACAGTACGTCCACCCGGCCCAGAGCCTCGATGCTGCGCGCGTTGCGCACCAGCGCTCCGCGTTTCGAGAGGCGGTCGGCCGCGGCGAGCTGCGCCGCAGTCGCCAGTAGCGGCAAGCCTTCGGGGATCGACGCCACCGCCAAACTCACGCCCGACCCAACCAGATCGGCAAGACGTCTACCGCGCAGTAGCCCGCCTGCAATCAAGCTCACGCCGGCGCCGAGCGCGACGGGACCCGTCAAGTTGATGAGCGAGCGCAGCCTCTGTTCGACGCCGCCGCGCGCGGGGTCGCGCATCGACCCTGCGCCGCGCCGCGCTTCCGTCTCTTCGCCGACCGCCACCACGACGGCGCTGCCCCGGCCCGCGGCGATCGACGTGCCCTCGTAGAGCATCGAGCTGCGATCGGCGACCTGCAGATCGAAGGTGGGTTGCGCCGTCTTTTTGACTGGCAAGGACTCGCCGGTGAGGCTCGAGGCATCCACTTCGAGCGATTCACACTCGATGATGCGGCAATCGGCCGGCACCACTTCGCCGGCGCTGAGGCAGACCATGTCACCGCGGACGAGCTCGCTCGCCTCGATGGCGCGAAGCTCACCGTTGCGCAGCACGATCGCGCGGCGGATGGCGGTGCGTGTCAGATCCTTGATCTTTCGTTCGGTGAGGAAGCGCTGCACGCCACCCACCACGCCGTTCAACAGCACGACGCCACCGACCATGCCGGCGTCCGCCGCGGAGCCGACCACGGCCGACAAACCGGCGCCCGCGGCCAGCAGCGGAGCGAGGGGATTCAGCATCTCGCTCGCCACGGCGTCGAAGAGCTCGAGCGCAGCCGGCTTCGGCGTAGCGTGCGGATTTCTGCGTTGCTGCACCTCGCGGCGCGAGAGTCCCTGTTCCGAGGACTTGAGCTTCGCGAGCACGCCTTGCGGATCGAGCGCGTGCCACGGCGTGCGGTCGCGCGGCGGAGGCATCGGGCGCCGTGCCAGTTGAATCGAGCTGCGCACGCCGTTGGCCATGGAGAGCAAGGTCGCGGCATTCACGACCGTGATCACGCGCCGAGTCGAGCGCGGCAACAGGCCACCACCCGTCACGAGCGCTCCCACGGTGGCGGCGCCGAGCGCCACGTTCACGCTCTGCTTCGCCACGCGCCGCGCTGCCACGCAGGCGCCGAGCAGAAACCGAACGTCGGAAAGATCGTGTTTGCACAAGATGTGCGCGCCCCACGGTATCCGTTGATCGGGAAGTGTGAGGCCGATCGCGCAATCCGCCGTCTCGATGCCCGGTGACGTGCCCGTGGCCACCAGACACACGGTGCGACCCTCGCGCTGCAGCCGGCGAACACCGATGCGCAAGCCCTCCCCTTCCGGGATGGTGTCGTCCGCGGGAACGCGCTGCAAAATGCTCTCGTCGTTCGAAGCCACCACGACGCGCATGTGGGCCTCGTGCGCCGCGCTGATGAGCTCGTCGATGCCAGTCTGCGGAATGATGCGAATCTCGATCAGACCGACGACGGTGCCGTCTTTCGCCAGCCCGAGCACGAGCGCGCCGCTCTTCGCCAGCTCGTTGCCACGCTCCTCGAGCTGCCCGCTCAAGGTCGAACCGAGCAGCCGCGGGGGACCGAGAGCCCAGCGCTTGTTGCGCTGTACTTCGACGGGGCGGTCGGCATCGAAGAGCTCTTGCACCTCGGCGCGCGCGAGCTGCTTGTCGAGCCCGGCATCGCCGATAATTTCGCCGATCTCGAAGCGGTCGCGCGCCACGAGCGCGCCTTCGAGCACGAGACAATCCACGCGATCGAGCAGGCGGAGCACGTCGCAGTCCCGTACGAGGACGCCGCGCCTGGCGAGCGTGCGGCCGAGCTCCGCGGCGAAGACGTCACGGCCCAGGCGCGCCGGCTTGGGCAGACCGCCAAACAACGCCGCAACCGCACGCTGCAGGCTACGCGTGGTCAGAAAGCTGAGCGCAAAGCCGCCGAGCGAAACGACCCAGGCACGATCTGCGTATTCCTCGATGGGACCGCGCGGAAGCGGAAGCGGACGCGCTTCCACCCGACCGGCCCCCGGCTCGTGCTCGGCTGCCTTTGCACACAGCTCTGCCTCGCGCGCCTGCCATACGCGCCGGCGCGCCTGAATCTCACGCAGGAGCGCGCTCGAATGCGCCACATCCACCAGCGAGGCCAGCGGCCGCTGCGCGAAGCCTTGCGAAAACGATGAAATCAGCGCCATCGCCAGGTCGGCGCGCCGCGCGCCCAAGCGTTCGTCCAAACCGCGGCGCAGCTTCGGTGACGCGCGCAGGATAGCGATCAGGGCGGCACTGCTGGTGCCGATCGAGGACGCGCGGAAGGGGGAAAAGCGCAAGGTCGTGCCCAGCATCAGGCCGGCCACGTCGCCGAACAGCTCGACCAGCAAGCGCTGGCCCGGTTCCACGTCTGCAGGGTGCTCCGCGCCCTCTTCGAAAAACCCAGCGCGGTCCAGCGCTGACGCGCGCTCGGCCTGCTCCACCGCGTGAATCAGTGTTTCCAGGCTGTACGCGTGGTCTTCGAAGCACACCACCACACGCCGTGTGTGCGGATTGACCTCCACCCAGCGCAAGCTTGCCAAAGCACCGAACGCGCGTTCGACCTGACTGCGAAAGCCAGGCAGCTCCTCGCTGGCCAAATCCCTGTATTCGACGTGTGCGCGGTTCTTGCTCATCCACGCGCGGCGCGTTCGCGGGCCGAACAGCGAGATGACGGTCCCGAGCACATCGGCGAAAGGCATTCCGCCGAAGTATGACCGTAAACTCCGGAGGATGGCACGCGATTTCGCGCGAGCAGCGCTCCCGCCGCTCGGCCCACTTGCCAGACCGTCAGCGTGTGGCGTTACTGCACTGGCAAAAGCCAGCTGAGCTCGTCATTCGAGCTCACGGCGCGCTCCGCGGGGCATTGGCGCAAACCCACGAGCTCGCTGATTTCGGGAGCGAGCGTCGGCTTCTCGCTGCGCAGACGATCGAAGGTACGCTCGCGCACGGCAAGCGCTGGCAAGCGACAGCGTGAGCCCGTGCCGTACATGGCGAACATGCCGTGCTCCCACGACGCGGGACCCGAGGCGCAAGCATTGCGCGACCTCACGAGCATGCGCATCCCGATCTCGAAACAGCGCTCGAGCGCTGCAGGCTCACCGCCCAGGATCGTCTTGGCGAAGCGCTCGCGCGCGACTCGATTGCTCGAAACGCGTTTGCGCTCTTCGAGCGGAAGCCAGCTTGCATAGAGCGGGGCCTGATCCACGGCGACCTGCACGAGGCAGACTTCACCGGCTGGCCCACGACCGAGCGGCGGATGGCCGCTCATGATGTCTTCGCGCAAACCGGACTCGTGGAGGGCTACGGTGAGTCCGGCCAGCGCCAGCATGCGCTCCGAATCCGGCCAGTTCTCGGGCTCGCAGTTCGGATCGACCACGCCCTCGGCGTTTTTGCAGGTGACGAGCCGGGTCGCGCTCGCCGCCGCTGCGTGCGCGATGCGGGAGTAACGCAAAATCGCCGTCTCGCGTGACTCCACCTGCACCCACGCGGAGCGCGGCTGCGACCAGCGCGGCGGCGCACACTGCGGCCCGGGTTCATCGCAGACGCGCTTCATTTCACACTTGGGCGCTTTTGGGTCGGCCCCACAGGCGGGCAGAGGTTCGAACGAATAGAGCGAACGACCCGGTGCTGCGTGAGTGATGGCCAAAGCAAGAATCAATTGTGCGAGCGGGCACATCGTAAACGCTCCTTCGACATGAGTTGCGGATGACTCGAATCCGCGTGACGCGCACTTTCACGGCCGCGCGGTCAGCCGACGCACCGGACTTACCGAGCTACGCAGCTAACGACCGGCAGGCACTCGGGACGACTGCTGCTCCTGTGTGTTGCTCGATGCGACAGGACTCCAATGCACCGGCCACTCTAAGCATCCGAGCTGCATTTTCAAGCACGAAGAGTCGGCATACCTGGACAGATATCGAGTGATGAAAAGGGCAAACATCGAAAATCACGCAGTTTGCCGCGCGCGGCCCGGCCGCAAAAAAGGTATTTGTTTGTGCGCTTGAACCTACAAATTCTGAGTCGCGTTGCGGCACGCAGAGTCAAATTGCCACTCTTTGTAGGCTCTGGTAAGCGCGACTACTGCCCTCGGGACGCGACGCAAAATGCTACATCTCCCGGCAGTACGCGGTGCAGCGCGCGCCACGACACTGAAATCTACGCCGCGAGATATCGAAACTAAATCCCGCTCGCAATGCACCCATCGCGCCTCATGATTGCAAATCTGCAATCACGGCTTGCAGAGTCGCGCCGGCGCGCTCGGCATACGGCCGGTAAACTCCCGCGCATGGCCTGCGCCTGCGCAGTGGACGCCTCGCGGCCCCTGACCGATGCGCCGGGCGGCGCCGAAGCCACGCTGCCTAACCGAGAAACGCCTGTCTTTCGGCCTCTGACGCCGTCGGGCCTGCCCCCGGGCCGGCAATCCCGTGCAGTCCGCCGGCAAGGATGGTACGCGCCGCCTACATGTCTCAACACGGCGGAAATGGCGCGGGTAGCCCCGCTGATCTCACGGCGGCGGTCTCCACCGCTCGTCGAGGACTGCGCAGCGACGTGCGGGTGTTCATGGAAGCACTCGACCACGGCGAGTTGTTCGCGCCGCTGGCTGCAAAAGTCGAAGGCGCCGTCTACGGCGAGCAGATGCAGGTCGAGGACGAGCTGAAGCTCACTCCGCACATGCTCGTCGATGCCGAAGGCAAGATGTATTGCGCACTGTTCACGCGTCCGGAGATGATCGAGCCGCTCGAAGAGCAGCTCGGCTGGACCACGGACGGACAGCCGCTCGAATACTGTGCGATCCCGGCGCGTGCCGCCTTCGACATGGCTTTGCAGGTGATGGATGACGAAGACGTGCTGGGACTCGTCATCAACCCTCTCGACGAGACGGAGCTCGTGTTGCGGCGCGCGGAGGTCGCGAGCATCGCACAGAGCCAGCCGATTCCGCTCGTCGGTTACGTCGAACAGATTCCCGAGCACGCCAACGACAACACGCTGTTGGCAGAGCCCGCGGATCCGCCGCCGCCCGAGCTCGTGACCGCGCTGGAGAGCGTGCTCGCCGGCGTCAGCGAAATCCACGGCTACACCTTGCAGCGCACGTTCAACGCGGAGCGCGACCTCGAACCGCATCTCACGCTGACCCTGCGTACCGGCGCCGAAGTCGATCGCGAAGCCCTGGCAAGCCGGGTAGTTGCGGCGATCCAGGACAAGTTGCCTCCGCCCGGATACATCGACGTCCTGTTCGTGGATGGCTGAGCACCTCGCGTCGGCCCTGCGGTAAGACCATGGCGATGTCGAACGGCAGCTCACCGGATCCCGTGTTGCCCGCCGAGCCTTCCCCCGCCGCGCCCCGCGCGGAGCTTCACGCTTCGCCGGAAGTGGCGCGCGCGCCGGGCGAAAAGCCGAGCCGCCCGGATCTACTCGCCGCAGCGGGCGATCGCCTGAGCCCGGTCGAACGTTGGCAAATCGATTTCATTCGGGGGAGCTTCGAGCCGGGCCGCGTCGACACGGCATTGCGCTGGTGCCAACGCAACGTGGGCGCGGCCTGGATCCATCACTGTACGAAGCACGTCCGCCACGTGTACGGCCTCGAACGCTTGCCCGCGCTGACACCGAGCGACAGCGTGCTCTGCGTGTGCAATCACCGAAGCTTCTTCGATCTGTTCGTGGTGACGGCCGAGCTCGTGCGGCGCGGAATGAAACAGCGCATCGCGTTCCCGGTGCGTTCGCAGTTCTTCTACGATAACCCGCTGGGTCTGTTCGTGAACGGCGTGATGAGCTTCTTCGCCATGTACCCGCCGATCTTCCGCGAACGCCGGCGCCTCGCACTGAACGTCACGAGCCTGCAAGAGCTCGTCTGGTTGCTCAAACGCGGTGGAACGTTCGCGGGCGTGCATCCCGAGGGCACCCGCAAAAAAGACGAGGATCCGTACACGTTCCTGCCGGCTCAAACCGGGGTGGGACGCGTGATCTACGAGGCACGCGTGCCTGTCGTGCCAGTGTTCATCAACGGCTTGATCAACGACCTACCGCGGCAGGTGCTCGGCAACTTCGACCGCAGCGGCAAGCCGGTGATCGTGGTTTTCGGCAAGCCCGTGGAGTTCGGTAGCCTGATAGATCAACGCCCGTCACCGCGCGTGTATCGCGCACTCGCCGAACACGCGCTCTCGGCCATTGGCGAGCTCGGCGCCGAGGAAAAACTAATCCGCACGACGCTCGACGGCTGAGCTCACTCGTCGTCGAAGAACAGCGGCTCGCGTCGATCCAGGAAGTTCGTGATCAATTCCTCTGCGGCCGCATCCAGCTGCAGAAATCGAATGCCCATGCCGGGCGGTAGATCGCTGCGCTCGTTGTATTCGCGCACCCAGCGCACCTCTCCCACGCCGGTCACGGCGGCGTTCAACTCCGGCAGATGGATCGAAAAACGGATCTCTTCGCCCACTGGTTTGAGCAGGTGAGTTGCCACGAACACGCCTCCGGACGAGAGATTCTCGGCAAATCCCGCGTAGAAATTGTGCTCGGATCCCAGGCTCACGTCGAGATCGACCGAAAAACGCGCATACTCACGGCGCAGACCGCTGCGGCTCGCCGGCTCGGGCTCGAGGCGTGTGAAGACGGCCTCACCACTCACACGTTTCCGATGCTGCTCCCCCGGCTCCGCGGCATCCGGCTGTCCTCCCGCAATCTTGCCCGTGCGCGACTCAGCTTCCACACGCGAAACAACGGCAAGCGTCGCTAGGGCTTAAGAGACGGCACCGTCGAGTGGGCGATCGCGGCGGGACCGGCGCGATTCAGGCGCTGCGCGAGGTCGTACAGAGTTCGGTCGCTAACGCGGAGCAGCAGGCGCGGAGCGGTACCAAACACGACGATCAGCACGATCACGGCCACGAGCACCGCGCTTTCACGGAGTCGCGGCGCCGGCGCTTCTGGCGAGCGGGGCGGACGCCAGGCGGAACACAGCGCGGAAGCCGCTAGGGACCATCCACACAGGGCCGCGAAAACCAGCAGGGCAGCATGCGCGAAAGCGCCGAAAAGAATCAGCAAGATGCCGATGAATCCGGCGCTGCCCGGAACTCCCGCGGCTGTCGCGAGGCCGGTCCGGACGAGCAGGCGCATGCGCGGCGTCGCTGCAGCGATCTCGGTCTTGTCGCTCGACCCGCCTGCGCCCTGGAGCCGTTCGAAGTAGTCAAAAGTGAGACCGAAGACGACAACCACGAGCACCTCCGCGATCACGACGAGCAGGGCCCCCTGCAGGCCCATCGCGGTGTGCGAGGCGATTCCGAGCAGCAACACCGCGCTATGGAAAGAGAGGGCTCCCATCAGGCGGCCGCGCAGCGGCTTGGCCAGGAGCAAGTAGATGCCCGCGGCAAGAGTACCCAGCACGCTCGCCTCGCGCAGGCCTTCTGCTCCCCAGAGCAGGGCGCCCGGCAGCACATCGACGCAAAAGCGCATCAACCCGTAAGCGGACAGGCAGAGCATCGCAGCGCTCACGCACACGCCGACACCGGCCGGCACCGCGTGGGCCGTCGACCACACCCGTATGGCGGCGACCGACGTGCAGACGAACGCGAGCAGTAGCACCAGCCAGACGGAATTCAGGGACGAAAGGGGGTCGAGCAAAGGCAGCGCCGCAGCCCAATCCGGCATATGGAAGGCGCGGGCTGCCCGTGTACCGTCGAGCAGGAACGTCGGCCCGAGCAGGCCGGACATCTTCCAAACAGCCGTGCTGAGCAACACGCTGCCGGCGCCGCTCAGCACCGCAAACTGCACAGCGGCACGCCGCACGTGGAGCGAGAGCGCCGCGGAGCCCGCGCCGGCCAGCACCAAGCCTGCAACGCACGTTAGCCAAGCCGACGTGGAGCACAGCGCGGCACACGCCGCGGCGTCCACCAGTAGCGAGCACACGCTGGTGGCGCTGTGACGACGCTCAGACGCGTGCAGGCCCGCTGCCAGCAGGAGACAGCCGGGGACGATCGCGAGCAGCACGAGTGAGATGCCGTCGACGCCCAGCGCGATCTCGAGATTCAGACTGCCGAGGAGCACGCGTTCGATGAATTGGTAGCCGTCATTGCCGTCGAAACGACCCAGGCTCGAGTCGAAGCGCAGCACGGTGGAAGACCAGAGCGCCACTTGCAAGACGCTCACGCCGAGCACGATCGCACGCGAGACTCGCGAATCGCTCGGCCGGAAACGCTGCACGGCGAGCAGGACGCAAATACCGAGCAGCGGCAAGAGCACCAGCCATGCCAGCGGGTGGTCCGCGACGACAGCCGGAGAGCGGGTGAGCTCGCCATGTATTCCGGCGGCTGCGAGCGCTTGCCCGCCCTGCCAGACCATCACGCGCGCGTGGACCTCACGTACCCGATTCGGACGCCCGAGAGACCACACGACGCGCACCGGTACACGCTCACCTGCGCGGAGCACGCGCGCGGGCTCGCCATCCTCGAAGCTCGCGCGCAAGCTCTCTGGCGCGCGTTCATCGTCCGCGCGTCCCTCGATGCCGAGCGTGACGTCGACCGGCCGGACGCCGCGGTTTTCGAGAATGAGTGTGCCACTCTGAAATCCTCGACCCGGCGTCAGAGAATGGACGCTGCCCGGCGCGGTCGGTACGAAGCTCACTTCTGCGCGCGCAGCGCCGGCGCAGGGCACCAAGAGCAGCAGCGTCACGGCAAACGCGCACCAGGCGCGGAGCGAGCTCATGAAAACCACAGGAACGAGAGCTTGTAGAGTGGACTTGCCAGCGCGAGCCCCACGCTTCCGGCAAGCAGCGCGAAGCTCATCCCGGCATTTTCCGACGGGCGCGCGGAGCGCCGCAGCACGGCGACGCAGGTGCTTGCCTTGAGCAATGCCGACAGCGCGATCAGCACGCCGATCGATCCCGACACGCTCGAGCCCCACAGCCACGTGCGTGCCAAACCGAAGCGAGAGCCTTCGAGACGTTGCTCGGTGCGCAAAACACGAAAATCGACGCTGCCGGCGCTGCTCATCAGGCGCATTTCGCGGCCGGCTTCGAGCACAACGGCCTCGAGCACGAGCTCATCGGTCGCAAAGCTCGGCGACACGCGCACGTCATGACGGCCCGCGGGCACGGCAAGGCGCACGAACGGGCTGGCCGCGCGCGCGCGGCAGGGACGGCTCGGACTCCCGAGCCCCCCGCGCGTCCCATCGTACGCAACCGCACACAGCTCCCGACCGCCCAGCCGCAACGTGGCGTTCGGCCAATCTACGAAGCTGAGTAAGGCCGCCGGCGCGCCGACTGCGTCCGGCAGCGCGCGCGCATTCGTCACGGCCGCCACGCGCGGCTCGAAGTCGGGAGTGTAACCGGCGTCGCGGCTGAACCGGCCCTGCGAGCTCCAGAACACCAGCAGAGCGCTCGCGCACAGCAGCGCGCATGCGCTGGTTTCGGTCCACACGGGCGCGCCCTGCGGCGTATTTTCGGCCCAGGCTCGCAGCGCGCATGCAGCGAGCAGATAACCGGCGACCGACACCACCAAGTTGCCGGAAAAGAGCGCTACTAGCGCAGCCGCGACACCGAGGTTCTGCGCGCGGAGGTCGGGCGCGCTGGCACGCAGCGCGTGCACGCACGCAGTCGCGAGCAACCCGAGCGCGATCAGCACGCTGGCAGCGTCCGCTTCGAAGCCCAAGCTGAGATCGAGTGAACCCACCTGCGCCAGGCTGGTCGCGTTACTCACCAGCGACGCTTCACCGGCTTGGCTGAACAGCTGAACGGCGCTACCCAGCAGACACGCGAAGCCGAGCGCGTGGAGCAGCGCGTTCGCCCGGCGCCGGCGCCAGACTTCGCGATCGTGCGCGGGCCTCGGCAGCCATTCGAGCGCGCTAGCCAACAGCGCAAACAGTATGCACAGCCACAGCCCGGCACTGAGCACGAGCGCTTCGAGCTCTACCGGACCGCGGACCATCTACAGCCAGGGATTCACGCTGAACAGCGCGTTGGGCTCGCGCGCGGTGCGGAGAACGGCGCGCGCCAGATAAGCGGCGAGGAACACCGTCACCCCGAACAGCACCCTGCCCGACCCGGCCTCGAGCGCGCGCAGCAGCGACTGTTCGACCACGTGACTCCACACGAACGAAAGCCCCACACCGGCGGCGGACAGCGGAATGCACCAGCGCCAGCAGAAGCGCATCACCTGGGACAAACGCAATGCCGGAAGCAACCAGCGCAGCGCGAGCACGACCAGAACGACGGCCCAACACTTGACCAGCACGAGCGCGGCTCCGAGCGCCTGATAACCGAAGTACGCCTGTTGCTCGGCCGGCCCGATCCACGGCAGCTGCCAGCCTCCGAGGAATAGCACTGCGCAAGCGCCGCCCGCCAAGAGCAACCGGCTCCACTCGGCGAAGTAGCTCAATGCCGCCGCTGCAGGATGCTTCGGCGCTTGCGGGCCGCGGTCCGCCGCAAGCTCGCTCACCGGGAGCGTGCTCTTACCGAGATCGGGAACCAGCGATACCAGGAACAAGACGAACGTCAGACACAACGCGGGGTTTTTGAACGCGTGCCACTGCCACGGCCAGGCGCCCTGCACGAGCACCAGGTCGCGCACGCGCAAGCTACCCGCGACGAGCAGCACCGAGGCCACAGCCGCAAACAGCGGCAACTGACAGCTGCCCACCAGCGCGGCGCGCTTCAAGCCGCTCAGTAGCGACCAGCTGCCGCCGGCCGCTCCGCCCACGACCAGCGCGGTGATCGCGACTATCGTCGCTCCTACGATCAGGAGCAGCAGCAGATCGAGCTCCGGCATGAAGAGCGCCTGTCCCGCCGATAACAGCGTGAACAGCGCGGTCGTCAAGAGACAGGTGAGATAGGGCACCAGCCGCACCGGCGAACGCGGCACACGCGGCTCCGGCACACGCGCGCGAAGTCCGGCGTAGAAACCACGCAGCACGCGTGCCGTGGCCCTCCCCGACACTACCGGCCGGGTGATCCGAGCGGCCGCGAGCCGCGCCGCCAGCCGCTGTTCGCACCAGGTGAGCAAACGCAGCGCCGGCAGCGCGAACAGCAGGAAGAGGCTGGCGGCCAGCGCCACGAGCGCCGCAGCGGGTGCGAGCTCTTCTGCGCTGGCGCTGCGAAAGCCCTGCACGTCGAGCGCGAGCGAGACCGGATCTTGCGTGCCACTGCGCTGAACCAAGAGCTGCACCGTGCGCGCGCGACTGGACGGAAACAAGTCGGCGAGGGAGCGCAGGCGCACACCCTCGAACTCGACGATCTGATCGCCCGCCACGAGACTGGCGCGCTCGGCGCGACTAGCGGACGCC
>DATHEN010000366.1:0-2004 GCA_035318565.1 Polyangiaceae bacterium | reverse complement strand
AACGGACGTTACCGCTGGCGAGCACGGCACAGTGATGACCGGAACCAGCGCCCATACTGACGACTTTGTCCGGGGTCACGCCCGTGCCACTGATGGGCCACGATCGCGCGTTGGACGTGCCGCTTCCGGACAGGCGGTATTGCAGCTCGATTCGGTCGCTCGAGCTACCGAGGCGTGTCGGCGAAAAGCTGACGGCAAAAGTACAGCTTCCACCGTTGGCGCCCAGCACCGCACCCGTTGCGCAAGTTCCGCCCGTCAGTGAAAAGGGCAGACTGAGCCCGAGCCCGGCATCGTTCACGCTCCCTAGAGTGATCGCGAAATCTTGCCAGTTCGTTAGCGTGAAGCCCTTCGTCAGTGACGTGCCGAGAGCCTTCTGACGAAAATCGTAACCGGCTGGAGACAGTGCAACAGGCTCCGCTGCCGAACCGGATAGCCAGGTGGACAGCACCTTGTCCGCCTCGCCACTGCCGCTCCAGTTGTACGTGACACGCAGCTCCTGTGCCCAGCTGCCCGCCGCCGCCGGTGCGAACGCGACCATCAGCGTGCAGCTACCCCCGTTCGGAGGCAGGCTAGCGCCGTTCCTGCATGTGCCGCCCGTCAACGCGAAGGGAGGAGAGATGCCGAGCGCACTACTCGTGACGCTTCCGAGAACCGCGTCCACGTTTCCCGAATTGCCGATAGTGATCGTGCGTGTCGTCGTCGAGGGGAGCGGCCTAACGCCAAATTCCCCGGAGCCAAAGAGTTTGACGACGGGAAAGGAGCATTCGGCTGCAAGGAGCAGTGGTGCGGTCAGCGCAATGAAGACCTTCGTCGCTCGCAAATACTTCATTCAGGATTCCTTGCTCGTTCTGCCGAACCGCTTCGACCAGCGCAGAGGTAATGTCCGGATGTCGGCGTTTCAGACACGAGCCCGCCGCGATTCGGGTTCGGCCGGAATTTTCGCGTCTTCGGGTCCGCGTCGGTCGCATACTGCGTCGCGCAGCTCAGACCCTGCGTGGCCTGGCACTCTCGATCGTTCCAAGCCGCGTAAGCCATCACGCGGATAGTGACATACGCTTCGAAAGAGTGCGCAAGATGCATGACGTTGACGCGTGGCCCCTGTATTCGGGATGTCCGGGTTGAGCACGATCACAGCTTTACGGGGGCGTCTTCCGCGAACGCTGACACGACGGCCTCAGCGCCCTGGGCGCAACGTATTCGCGGGTCGTGCCGTTTGCAGCCAGGCCAGCGCGCTGGCATCCCGACTCACTCGCAAGCGAGCGTCAGTAACAACACGTCCGCTGCTTCGACCACGCCGCTGACGTCAGTCGCGGAGTGCCTTTCCATTTGGATTTGTTAGTACAGGTCAGAACTAACGAATCCAAAAAAGGAGGGCA
Organism: Polyangiaceae bacterium; assembly: GCA_035318565.1. GTDB lineage: Bacteria > Myxococcota_A > Polyangia > Polyangiales > Polyangiaceae > DATDJP01. The sequence continues at coordinate 628 of DATHEN010000366.1, read as the reverse complement.
CTCCGTTCGCCAAGCGGTGCGCCCAGCGCGCGGCGGGGGACCGGTCGTCCGGCTTTAGTGGCGCGCGGCTTTCTAAAGCGGAGTCGTCTCGATGGGCGCGAACAATTGGCGGAAAACGTCGCTGCCACGTGACTACCTGGGCCGCGTTACATAGGCTTCGGAGCCGTGCTCGTCACCAGCCGCGCTCGTCGCTGCGCGTTCTTCGTGCCCGTCACACTCCTTGTGTTTACCGGCACGGCCGCGGCCTTGGCGGGACGCGAGCTGATCCGTGCTCTGCGCGCCGGTGTCGGCGTCGGCGCGCTCGTGGCCGTCGCGCTATTCGCGTTCATGCTGAGTGGCGTCCGGCTTCTCACTGTGAGAGGCGATAGCCTCGTCGCACGCAGCCCCTTCTCGCGGCGCGCGATCGACGCGCGCTCCTGCGCCTTTGGCATCTCCGTTCGCCACTCCGCGCGCGGCGGAGCGACGTACACCGTGTACGCCGCCTCCGGCGCTCAGTTGCTGGAGCTCTGCGAACAATGGACGGAACGCGGCGCCCAGCATGCCCTGACCCGCTTGCGTGAAGCTCTTCTCCGGGAAAGCCCGGACGCAGCGGACGAGACACGCCGCCACGCCGCTCGAGCCAGCATCG
>DATHEN010000365.1:0-4968 GCA_035318565.1 Polyangiaceae bacterium | reverse complement strand
TGGCGATGCCGAAGTCCATCAGCTTGATCGTGTCGTCGGGAAGCAGCCGCACGTTGCTCGGCTTGACGTCCCGGTGAATGACGCCCGCTGCATGCGCGGCGGCCAGCGCCGAAGCCACGGCGCGCGCGACCCAGAGCGCGCTCACCACGTCGAGCCGCTGCTCGCGCCGCAAGCGCTCGCCCAGCGTCTCGCCGTAGAGGTACTCCATGACCAGGAACGGCGCACCGTCGGGGCGCTGGCCGGCATCCAGCATGCGCACGATGTTGGGATGGGACACGCCATCGGTGGCTTGCACCTCACGAAAGAAGCGCTCCTTGGCGTTCGCGTTACGTGCGTCCGGGCTTTCCAGGACCTTGATGGCAACCGCGCGCTTCTGCCGTGCGTCTTCGGCGAGGTACACGCGCGCCGAAGCGCCGCGGCCGAGCAAGCCGCGCACCACGTAGCGACTGGAGTACACCATGCCGACTTCCTGCGTCGGCTGCGATGCGACGAGCTCGATCTCCGAGGCGTCCACGAGCGACTCACCGTCCGACGGGCAAAGGCTCGGAGCGTCCGCGCCGTACTTGCGGTGACAGCGCGGACATATCATGAGTCGCTCTCCGCACGCTGCCGCCAGCGTGTCCAGAGATGAGCGGCGCTCGCCCCCGCGAACGTGGCGAGCAAGAGAGACAGGCTCACCCTCGGGCTCGTCGAATCGAGTCCGCCCTGTCCGGTGGTAGCCATGAGCAAACGTAGCGCCAGCACCGCACCGGCATAGCTGACGATCGCAGAGACGGCCACACGGCGCGTGAGCGTGGCCAGGTCAATCGCCGAATGGCTGTTCTTCCACTGCTTGCTCACGTGCCGAATCCAAAGCATCAGCGGCCCCAAGAGCACCAGCGCCACGCCCGCGGCGGCTCCCGCCAAGCGGGTCATGGCCACGCTCTCGTTCGGCGCAGATTCCGCGCTCAGCACCGCCACGACGGCGTCGATGGACGGCCCCAAAAACCACACGTAACAGAGCAGCGAATAAATCACGATGTTGGGGCGAGCACGCCGCACCTCGCGCGCGGCCTGAGCGGCGGTCTGGCTGAGGGCCGCGGTGATGCTGGTTTCGCTCGCCACTCGCGCAACCCGCACGTTGGCCGTGGCTTCCTGCAAGGGACTCGTGAGTGAGCTCAGCAGCGCCGTATCGAAGGGTACTAGCGCCGTATCGAGCTCCTGCATGGTCGCGTAACGGTTCTTCGGAGACTTGGCCATGGCGCGCTGGATCACCAGCTCCAGGCCCTCGGGTATGCCGGCGCGCACCGAGCGCGGGCGCCTAGGCTCCTCGGTGAGCACTGCGCTCAGAACTTCGGTCGTGTCCCCTCCGGAGAACGCCGGCTTGCCGGTCACGAGCCGGTACAAGATCGCGCCGGCGCCGTACACGTCCGTGCGCGCGTCGACCACGGCGCCTGAAGCTTGTTCCGGGGACATGTAGGCCGGCGTCCCGACCACCATCCCCGTGCGGGTCAATGCTTCGGCGGCGCTGTCCAGAACCTTGGAGATGCCGAAGTCGAGCACCTTCACTCGGACGTTCGCGCCGGTACCCGATAGAAACACGTTCTCGGGTTTCAAGTCGCGGTGCACGACGTTCTTGGCGTGAGCAGCGCCGAGCGCGGCGCAGATCTCACGCACCACGCGCACCGCGAACTCGACCTCCAGGTGCGGCTGCTGCTTGAGCAGCGATCCGAGCTCCGTACCCTCGAGGAACTCGCTCACGATGTAAGGACGGCCATCGGACGTGCGATCTACGTCGTACACGTCGACGACGTTCGGGTGATCGATGCCGGCAGCGGCTTCGGCCTCCCGATAAAAACGAGCCACAATCGTGGTCTGGCTGGCGTAGGACGAGTGCAGCACCTTCACCGCGAAGCGCTTGGGCGAGAGCCGCGCGTGCTGCGCCTCGTATACCCGTGCCGTGCCGCCCTCGCCCAGCACGCGTAGCACGCGAAAGGTCTGTCCGAGCAGAGCGCCGATCAGCGGATCCTCGGGCGCTGCACCGTTTTCCAAACGAGCGGCGTCTCGCGGGCAAACCTTGAAGTGCGCCGGGTAGCGCGTCGTACACAACGGGCAGGTGAGCGGCAGCAATGCGCCGTCATTCTGTGCTGCGGATCGTGTCGAGACTGGCCCAGCCATGGAGGTGTGCGCCGAACCTAATACTACCGGCTCGACCCCGGCGGGGAGCGGAACTGTCTGGCCCCGCCCGTGGAAGCCGGCAGGGCCCTTTCCCCGCGTACCTGATAGCCCCGTGCAGCCGCGAATACGCTGCCAATTCCAGGAATCGAGAGGGAGAGCGCTGGAACCGACAACTCGACGCGGGCCGGGTCCGAACGCGTTCGCATGACTCGATCCCATCCAGAGCGGTTCGGGGGCGCCAGGACGTTGCCTTGCAACACGATGCGATGAACCTATTCGTCGTCAACATCGTCCAGCTGAAGCTCGACACGGGATATGTCGAGGCGGCGACACGCGCGCTGGCGATTGAGCCTGCTCGGTTCAGGGCTTCGTGCCAAAGTGGAGCCCTCCCGCAGTGTCCGATCTGCCCTCCTCGCCCGTCACAGCTGAACCTCCATCGCCCCGAGCCCGAAGCGCCACGCTGTGGTCGCCGGCGCTGACTCGCATCGTTCTTGCACAGGCGTTGTTTGGGTTCGGCTGGTGCCTGTACCTCGTACAGCCCAAGTTTTTGACTCAGGAGCTCGGCGTGGGTCCAGCCGAGGTGGGCACGACCATGGCCTTCGGCGGCGCCTCGGGCGTGGTGGCGATTTTCGGTGTGCTCGCGCTGATCGACCGCCGTGGCGGGCGCCGGCTGCTGTTTCTGATCGGATCGCTGCTGCTGTGTGCCGCGTCCGTGGCCTATCTGTTCGTCGATCGATTCGGGCCGCTCGTTTATGTGATCCAGATAGGCTTGAACGCTGCCTATGTGCTCGCCTTCAACGCGGCGATGGCGCTGGTTACGGACGTGGCGCCCAAAGAGCGCATCGGCCACGCCTTCGGACTGCAGAGCGCCGCCAATCTGTCGATGAACGCCATTTCCTCACTCGTCGCCGAGTCGGTGTCCGAGCGTTACGGGTGGCGTGCCGTGTTCGCGCTGGCGGTGCTGGCGTCGCTCGTGTGTTTCCTGTTCGGGCTGAGCCTGCCCAGCGCGCCTCGAACGGCAGCGGAGAACGCACCCGCCTCGCTTCCGCCGGTGCGCGCGCCGTACCTCCGCGTGCTACCCATCCTGCTCGCGTCCGGGCTGCTCGGTGCCGCATTCATCGCGATGTTCGCGTTCCATCAGCCCTACGCGCTCGAGCTCGGCGCCGAACGTGTCGGGGCGTTCTTCATCGGTTTTACCGCCGCCGCACTCGGCATGCGGCTCGGCCTGGGCGGACTCGGCGATCGCTTTGGCCACGCGCGCGTTTCGATCGGCGCAGCCGTGCTGTATGCAGCAGTGCCGTTCGCAATGAGCGGCTTATCGCCGGCGCTGCTGTGGGTTTACGGTGCGGCACTGGGGATCGCGCATGGCGTCGCGTACCCGACCCTGACAGCCCTCGCTACCAGCCGCGTCCCGCCCCGCGCACACGGACGAATCATCGCTGCGTTCAGCGGCAGCTTTCACGCCGGATCGACGCTCGGCGCGTTCGCGTGGGGTCAGGTGGCGGCGGCGGGCGGGTACCCGCGGGTCTTCTTCGGCGCCACGGCGGCCTGTGTCGTGGCGCTCGCCGTGCTCGCGGCCGCCCGGCTCACACCCCGAACCGCCATCTGAAACTGGTTTATTTTTCAGTACTTATCACGGCTCCTCGCGCTCCGACTCGTATTCGCCTCCGCGCACCTAAGGTACGACAGCGGCCGGCCGTTGCCTTGGGTAGCCAGGCAATGAGCGAGCGCCGTTTGGTCCTGATGCCCCACGGGCCCCCTCGCGACGAGGAGAGCCGCGAACGCTGCATGGAGATTCTCCTGCGCTGCGGAGCGGACCTCACGCGCGTGTTCGATGGCTCGGACCGACCGATCGACCGCTTTGCAGAGCACGTCGCCGGCATCGCCGACGTGGTGAATGCGCGCGAGATTCCGCTGATCGTGCTGACGGAAATCGAACCGCTCCACGAAAACGTGCTCAGGGTTCGGCGTGTCCTCGAAGCCGCGGTCGCCATACTGGAGCGCGCACCCTGGCTCCTCTACATCGACGCGCCCGAGCTCGAAAGCGTGCTCGCCCATTTGCAGGACACCGGCCGCTTCGATGGTCCCGTGTTGAACGCGCCGCTCTGGACCGGCCCGGATGGACTGCCCTATCTCGTGGTCTCCTCGCTCGTTCCCCCACATACCGAGCGCGCCTTGCCGGAGCGGCTGCACATCGCCGAGTTCGGCTCGAGAACGCACAGCAGCACGCGCAATCGCCGGGTCGATGCTCCGGCGCTGCGACCCACCTTGCGCACGGCGGTGGGCGACCTCGGACAGCGTTCACACAAGCCGCGTTAGCGAAACCCGTGAACAGCGGTAGAGTGCCGCATGACTGACGCGGCTCCGCTGGCGCTCGATTGCCGCGCTTGCGGTGCGTGCTGCCGGCAGGCGAGCGACGGTCGGATTCTCGTGCCGGCTGAAGACATCGTGCGCTGGCGGCGCGCTGGGCGACACGATTTGATCGATCGGCTCGCGCCGGGACACTTCAGCGAGCTCGCGTTCGAAAGCCGCTCCGACGGCTCGTGCGTGCACCTGGGCACGGCGCAGAGCCCGAACGACTGCGGCATCTACGCCGACCGCGGCACGACATGCCGCGACTTCGAAGCCGGCTCCTGGCAGTGCCTGGAGTTCCGGCGCGAGGCCGGCCTAGCGCGGTAAAGTATCGATCGGCTTCGTGCACAGGCGGCGCAGCTGGCAGGAGCCGCACTCCTTGCCCGACCAGATGCGGTCGAAATGCGCCTGCACGTCATCGAGCATGTGCTCGTCCTCGGTGACGATCCCGAGCTCGAA
>DATHEN010000364.1:0-2325 GCA_035318565.1 Polyangiaceae bacterium | reverse complement strand
TCGGCTGATCGCACGCACGAGGTCACTGCTTTCCATGAGCATGCCGAGTGGACTGGCGTGACCGATTCCGAGCGCGACGCTTGGCTGACTGAGCGCGCCACCATGGTGACGGCCAGCGACGCGGCGGCGATCATCGGTGAGGACGAGCACCGCAGCGCGCTCGAGGTCTACGTCGACAAGATCATGGCCCGGCGAGAGCCGGAGCAGCTCACGCTCAGCGACCCTAGATTCTGGGGCAAGCTGCTCGAACGCCCGATCCTCGAAGGCGTAGCGCAATACCATGGCTGGACGTTCCGGGCCGGCGGCGCGCTTCTGCGCTCTCGCAAGCACTCCTGGCTTGGGGCGACGCTCGACGCCGAGATCGACCGCGGCACTGGCGTCGGCTGGGAAGACTTCGAAGGCAAGACGACCCGCGTCCCGAAAGGCTGGAATGAGGAGGACGGATCGCTGCCAAATCGCGTGCTCGTGCAGGTGCAGGCGCAGCTTCTGGTGACGGGCGCCCCGAGCGCCGTGGTGTTCGCACTGCTGCAGGGCAGCCGGCCGTGCCAGATCGAGGTGGATCCAAGCCCGGAGTTTCACGCGTTCATCGCCGAAGCGACCGAAGAGTTTATCCAACGCGTGCGCGGCATGAACCCGCCGGATCCTGACGGCAGCGCGTCGTCCACGCGCGCGCTCGCGCGGCTGTTCCCGCACGAGGATGGTTCGATCGTTCAGCTTGCTGCAGAGGCCGCCGACTGGACCCAAGAAGTCCAGAAGATCGCGGAGCAGCTGAAGGTGCTCGAGGCTCGACGTGACGAGCTCCGCAACATGCTGCGCAAGGCGATCGGTCCGTCGAGCTTTGGTCTCTTGCCCGGCGTGATCGGAGAGAAGAGCTGCTGGTCATGGCGCACCAACAAGGTTGGTAGCCGCGTGCTGACCCCATTGAAGCGCTTGCCAGAAGGCGGAGGCAAGGTCCACAAGGCGCTGCCCGAGCCGAATCTCGAGGAGCTGCTGAAGGCCAGCGTCGAGAACGAAAACGCTCTCGAGCCGGTGCGGTTCACGACGAAGCGAAGGAGGGCGCGCCGATGAAACCTCTGCTCTGCATTGCGTACGTGGCAGCACTCGCCGCGCTTCGGTTTGCGTCGGAAGACCTGCGGCAGGCTGACTCTTCGGAGGAAGCCCGAGCCTGCCGGATGCTGCTGGATCGCGCGCTGGAGGCGCTGGACGACATCGCCAAACGGCTCAAGGTCGCAGCGCCGAACTCCAGTCAACGCTATGCGGATGTGCTGCTCACGTTCGCCGAACACCTGATGGCTCACGACAAGAAGTCGCAGGTGTTCGGGTGAGCGTGCTCGTCATCATCTACGAGTTCGGGTTCGCGCTGACGTGCGCGCTGGCGCTCGTAGCGTGCCACGCCTACGGCCCGCGCTGGACGGAGCGCGTAATCGCCCGCCTGCTCCTCCTCGTCGTCCTGTGGCCGATCATGTGGATCGCGGTCCTGCTCGTCATGACGGAGAGCGACGCTTGAGGTACGTCTCGCACACAACGTCAGGCAACACCGTCTTCATGACGGTGCGCCACCACGTGCTCTGGATCTGGGATGTGGAGCGCACGTGGTGGAACGGCAACCCGACGCTGCACCAGTACTACTCCGGCACCTGGTTTTGCACGGCCAACGGGAAGGCCGCGCGGCGCACCGAGTCCTGGCTGTTCGGCAACCCGCACGCCGAGCTCAGCGCGCTCTACGGAATCGCCGTCGCTCAGGAATGGCAGACACAAGAGCTTTTGAACGAGGTGACGCGTGGTTGACAGCCTACGGCAGAGAAATCCTGTTCTGGGAAAGCTACGGCAGGGCCAGCGGTGCAAGCACGGCTTCATGTCGCCGCTCTGCGAAGAATGCCACGGCACCAAGGTGTGTGGCCACTGCGGCATACCGCGCGACAAGGCCGCCTTCCTCGACGAGGACGGGAACCACGTGCAGGTCTGCGCGAGGTGCCGGCAGCTCGAGCGGGCGCGGTATCAGCGCAAGAAGGTGGCCCAGAATGTCTAAGTTCCTCTTCGGGGGCGAGTTCTGCAACGCCTCCGCATTCGCAGCATGCTCCGACCAGGCATCAGCCGTCTTCTCGACGTGTGAGCGCTTTAGGTACGCGCTCGCTCGGGTGTTCGATCCGCTTCTGTACACGCCCGACAACGTGCTTTTGAGCATCGGCCTAAATCCGTCTACGGCCAACCACGAGCCAGGCAAAAAGGGGAACGACGCCACGATTCGGCGCGAGATCTACTTCGCCCAGCGCTGGGGGTTCGGAGCGCTATGGAAAGCAAACCTGTTCGCGCTGCGCTCGACAG
>DATHEN010000363.1:0-10611 GCA_035318565.1 Polyangiaceae bacterium | reverse complement strand
GGTTTCACCGGACACAAGGATCCTCGGTTTCACCTGGCCATGTTGAAGGCCGGGTTCGAGCGAGACTTCACCTTCGACACGGTGCAGATGCCGCTCAACGTGATGGATCCGCATTTCAAGAGCTTCGAAAAACACGTCCTGCCCGTGCTCACGAAGCATCGCATCGGCGTGCTCGGAATGAAGCCGCTCGGGTCGGGTGAAATTCTCAAAGCCTCCGTCGTGAACGCCACCGAGTGCCTGCACTACGCGATGAACCTGCCAGCGTCCGTGGTCATTACCGGCTGCGACAGCATGGAGGTGCTGAAGCAAGCGCTCGAAGCGGCGCGCACGTTCGAGCCGCTGACTCCCGAGCAGGTGAACGCCCTACTCGAGCGCACCCGTCCTCACGCCAAGGCAGGCGAATACGAGCATTTCAAGACGAAGACGGTCTTCGACGGCACGGAGCAGAACCGTCACTGGCTGGAAACCTCGCGCATCTGACAGTTCGAGCCGCACCGGACGCGGCGCCCCGCCGAGTCGAGGGCCGGGCACTCGCGGATTGCAGCATCGGGCTGTAAATGGGAAAGCCTATGCTAGGACACGCGAGCGCAGCGAGCTCGTTCCCGGCACCATGCTTTCCGACACCCGACCCCGCCCTGACGCTCCGCCGGCACCCGCCGCGCCGGGCGAAATCATCAGCGGCAAGTACCGGGTCGGCGAGTGCATTGGTTACGGCGGCATGGGTATCGTATGCGCGGCCACGCACCTCGAGCTCGAGCGGCCCCTCGCCATCAAGTTCGTGCGGCCGGAGTTCGCTCAATCCGGCGATTTCGTCGCGCGTTTTCTGAACGAGGCCCGCGCAGCGGCCGCGCTCCGCAGCGAACACGTCGCCCAAGTCCTCGACTGCGGGCGGCTGCCCTCCGGTACCCCTTATATCGTGCTCGAACGTCTCGAAGGGGCGGACCTCGAGAGCATCGTGGGCCGGCAGGGGCCGCTGCAGGTGGAAATGGCGGTGGACCTGGCTCTGCAGCTCTGTGAAGCGCTGGCCGAGGCGCACGCCGCGCACATCGTGCACCGCGACATCAAGCCTCAGAATTTGTTCGTGATCGAAGGGCCGGGCGGCACTCCCACGCTGAAGGTGCTGGATTTCGGCGTCTCGAAGCGCCTTACCGCCGAAGACCCGTCGGTAACCCACACTTCGCAGGGCGTGGGTTCACCACACTATATGTCCCCGGAGCAGATGACTGCTCCGGCAGACGTCGACACGCGCACGGACATCTGGTCGGTCGGGGCAGTGCTGTTCGAGCTCTTGGCGGCCCGGCCGCCCTTCACCGGCGAAACTCTGCCGGAGATTTGCGCCAAAGTGGTTACTCAGCCGGCGCCCTTCATTCGCTCGTTCCGTCCCAACGTCCCTCCCCGGCTCGAAGCCGTGGTGCAGCGCTGTCTCGAGAAGCACCGCGAGCAGCGCTTCGCTGACGTCGGCGAGCTCGCCGAAGCGCTCGCGCCGTTTGCGACGCCGGCCGGCATCACCTCGATCGGCATCGTGCTCCGCACGCTGGGGCGCGATGTCGGACGGCGCTCCATGGCCGCCGTCGTCATCGTCGAAGACGACGTTCCCTCGCAATCTCGGCGCCCGAACCAGATCCCCGGCGTGCGGCGCAGCCGGCTGCCGTTGATGTTGGCGATCGCGCTGCTGGGTGGCGCCACCGTATTCGGCGGACTCCAGCTTCTGGGTGGCAGCGTCGAGCTCCGCCATCTTTCGGCCTCGGACGGCGCCGAGTTGGATGCCGCAATCGGCCAGGGATTGACTGATGCCGGCCAGGGCACCACCACGGCAGCGGCCTATTCGAGCACAGGGCAAGACCCAGCAGGAACTCGTAGCCCGACAGAAACCAGCCCCAATGGTACCGGGCCGAGCGCCGCGTCGAGCGCGCCAGCGGCCGCCGTGGACGCTGTAACCGCGAAGAAACGCTCGCGGGATGCCGGCGCCCCCAGCAGCAGCACCACGACGCGTCCGAAGCCCGGCCCGCGAGACGTAGAACACAGCGCCGGCGATCCACGCGACATCGACCCTCCGGGCATTGGGGACGTGCCGGTACCCCTACAACCCCCGGACATGGATTTGCCTCCGGCGACAGAGTAGCCGGAGGCCCCTGGGCGCCGCCTGGGTCAAACTACGCGCTCGTCCACCCCTTTTGACCCACCCCTCCGTTGACCGCCGCACGCCTCTCGGATGGGGCGTCCGGCTCCGTGTGCGCGCCGGTTCGAGGCTTTTCTAGGGGAATTCCCCGCCAAATCAGCGGCACGCCGTGTGGCGTCCTCATTTCAGATCAGCGTGGTCCATTTCATTTCTGCAACATCGACGTCACAAAATTTACCGTTCTGATTGATACATCGCATAATCGTCCGTGGCACGCAGCATGCTTCGAAATTTCCCGCATAGCCTGATGCTTCACCGGAGCGGGCTTAATGGTCGGCTTGATTCGAACTAAGCACCTCGTTGTCCACGCGCCGCTGATCGTGCGGATGTTTGGTTGGAGAGCATATTTGCGCTGTTTAGCGCGCGTAATGCGCCATCCAGGCTCCTCCACGTTCCTCGGTTCGATTAAATAGCGAGACGTTGAGTGCCGGCGCGCCCCTGTCGGAGCGCCCCCGATCTAGTCGAGTTATGCGGTTCGATGCCCCCGAAATGGGTGGGTAAAGAACTACCCCCCCAGCTTTTTGGCGGCCGCGGCCAGGTCGATGCCAGTCGCGGCTCGGATCTGTTCCGACGCGCCGATGGCCTTGCGTGCAATCTCACCCCCGGCCGCGTCCGACGGCAGAACGCTCAGTTTGGTGATCGACAGCGGATGATGAGCGCCGGATACCTGCGAGAGCAGCGGCAATAGATTCTGTAGGGCGAGCACGTCTCGGGCGCTCGGTCCGCCCGCCCGAAAAGCCTCCACGATCTGGCGCAGGCTCTCGGCCTCGGCGCGGCCACGTTCCACCGTCGAGGTCGCGCTGCCCCGCGCCTCCTCCTCGGCCGCGCGCTGCTTGGCAATGGCCGGCTGAACCACGTCCGCATCCAGGCGTCGCTTCTCCATCAGCGCCCGGGCACGCTGGCGATCGATCTCGGCGCGCACCTGCGCAATGTGCGCGCTGACCTGGCCGCGGGCCTCGCGGATCAGCGCCTCGCGGCGGCTCTTCGCGTCGGCGATGCGCTTGGCCGTCTCCTGGCGCGCGATCTCCAGATCCGCATCCAGCTTCGCGACCTCGCTCGCGGCCCAGTTGGCGGCCTGTTGCACCGAAGCGTCGGCGCGCGCCTCGGCTTCGGCAATGGCTTGCTCTTTATTCACCGTGGCGCCGCGAATGCGTCCGATGCTCGCGAGGTAGTTTACCTCGTCGGTCACGTTCTGGATCTTCAGCGTGTCGAGGACGAGACCGACCCGACTCATGTCGTGTTCCGCCTCTTCGAGCAGAGTGTGCGCAAAGCGCATCTTGTCTTCGTTCACCTCTTCGGGCGTCAAGCTCGCGAGCACGCCGCGCAGGTTGCCTTCGAGCGTCTCTTTCGCGATGTGATAGATCTCCTGGCGATTTTTGCCGAGGAAGCGCTCGACTGCATTGGCGAGCAGCGGTTCATCGCCCGGCAGCTTGACGTTGGCCACGCCCTGCACGGTGAGTGGAATGCCGCCCTTGGAGAACGCACCCGTCACGTGCACCATGACCGTGAACATGCTGAGGTCGAGCACGTCGACGCGTTCGATGAGCGGGCGCCGCAGTGAACGACCACCACGTACGAAGCGGTAGCCCACCGTCTTGTCGCCGACGCGTCGCGTACTGCCACTGAAAATCAGGGCCTCGTTCGGGGTGGAGACCCAGAGCAAGCGCTTCACGGTGATGAATAACAGGAGGACGACGACGCCACCCGTCAGAAACAGAACGCCGACTACGGGTATCATCGTCAAATCCCCTTTCCGTCCGCGCGCAGCAGCTGCTTCATGTCGACCCCGAGCACACGGCCGGTTTGCTCGAGTACTTCCGCAACGGCTGCAGGGAAGCTCGCCACGGCGCCGGTGAAGCTTCCACCGCTGCCGCCGTCCACGACCGTGAGATCGTGAATCTTGGTATGCGCCACACGCGCCACGGCAGCCTCCACGAACTCTTGCAAGTGCTGCAGCACGTACAAGTCCCTGCCCTCACGTCCCGCACCTTTCCAGGCTTCGGCGACCAGCCGCAGCGCTTCTGCCGCAGCCTTGCCGTTTTCCACCACCGGGGCCGCGCTGCCGCGCGCATCCGCTTCCGACGCCAAACGTTGAGCCTCGGCGGGCAAGAATACGTCGCACTCCAGGCGTAACTTCTCGAACTCCGCGCGAAGCCCCTGTAGCTCTTGTTGGGCTAGCGCGCGCGCGGTTTCAGCGGAAACCTCGGCTTCGTTCTCGATCGCTTTGGCCTCGGCTTCGAAGTTGGCGAGCTCCGCGCGCAGTTGGTTGCGCTTGGTGAGCACCGCAGCTTCCGCCTGCTTCTGCGCCGATTCTGCGCGCTGCCGCGCTCCGGCTTGAGCCTCCGCGATCGCCTGATTGGCGGCGTTTTCGGCGTTCTGTGCGTCGCGAATCTGGCGGGCGATGCGCGCGCGACCGAGGCTGTTCAGGTAGTTCTGCTCGTCACTGACGCTCTGCACTTTGAGCACGTCGAGCTCCAAGCCGAGTTTGTCGAAGTCGTCCTTGGCGTGCTTCACCAGCGTGTCCGCGAACTTCAAGCGATCCTCGTTCACTTCTTCCGGCGTGAGCTCGGCCACCACTTCGCGCAGAACACCTTCCAGGGTTTGTTGCGCCACGCTGCCGATTTGCGCCTGACTCGTCGAAAGCAAGCGCTCCACGGCGTTGCGCACGTGCGCCGGATCGCTCGCAATCTTCACGTTGGCGATGGCGTGGACCGTCAGCGGAATGCCGCCCTTCGAGTACGCGTTCTGCACCTCGACCGACACCGGGATCAGCCGCATGTCCATGCGGTTCAGCTCCTCGAGCACGGGGATGCGGATGCCGCGCCCGCCGTGCAAAATCTTGTACCCGACGACCGAGCCGTCCGGCAGGCGATGACGTCTGCCGCTGATGATGACGAGCTCGCTCGGTTTACAAATGGTGAGGATGCGCGAAATGATGAAGAGCAACAGACCGAACGCGAAGACCACGCCGAGCGTGCTCATCAGGATGAAAACAGCGGTCTCGGGAGCAACGCCCAATTCGGGTGCAGATTGCATTCTTTCGAGAGTAACCTGCCCGCGCCGCCTCTAGCGGCATAAAAGCCCGCAGGCCTTCAGCCCGTGCCCGGCGGCAGAAACTCGCGGCCGGCGCGGCTCACGTGCAGCGCGCTCCCGCGCAGCTCCTCCACCAGAACCGAGGAGCCGGCCTCGAGCAGATCGTCATCCGTGCTGGCGATGAAATCGAGCGTCTGGCCCTTCAACTCCACGCGCACTTTCCCACGCGAACCCTTGGAAAGCGGCACCAGAACTCGGCCGAGCTGTCCCACGAGATCCGATGTTTCGGCACCCGACGAGGTTTGGGCGAGCTGCAAGCGCCGCACGCTCCACGAAGCGAGTAACCCGCTCGCGATACCCGTGACGAGCGCGACCAACGAGGCCGGGCCGGGCCCTAGCAAACCCAGGTAGTGGAGCAGGCTGCCCGACAAGCCGAACGCGAGCAGTCCGAAGCTCCAAAAACGCAACGCGAGCACGAGCGGCAGAAAGCCGTCCGAACCGTGGCTCGCGTCCTGTGCGGGGTCATCATGGGCGTGCCCGTCTCCGTGTCCGTTCCCATCCGTGTCCCCGGTCGAGAGCAGTTGAAAAGCCAGGGTCCCGGCTCCCAATATCAGCGCTGCCAAGAAAACGATGCCCACCGCGTCCGAGGCTACACGCGCCTTCGGGAATCTGCACGGCCGATTGGATTCAGCGGCAATCCCCGGAGCCCTCGAGCGAGCTCGAGAAGTAGTGATAACATGGCCGCATGCAGCGTAGACCCCGCCGCAATCGCAAAAACGCCGGCGTGCGCGGCTTGATTCGCGAAACCACGCTGGAAGCCCGCAACCTGGTCCTGCCGCTGTTCGTACAGGACGGGCAAAACAGCGAAATTCCCATCTCCTCCATGCCCGGTCAGGCCCGCTTGAGTATCGACCGCCTGATCGTTCGCGCCGAGCAAGCTTACGAGCTCGGAGTGCCGGCGGTGGCGCTGTTTCCGGCGCTTCTGGACAAGCAAAAGGATGCGCGCGGCAGTGAAAGCAGCAATTCCGAAGGGCTCTTGCCGCGCGCCGTGAGCGCGCTCAAATCCGCGCTGCCCGAGCTGGTCGTGATCACGGATGTCGCGCTCGATCCGTATTCTTCCGACGGCCACGATGGCGTCGTCATCGACGGTCGCATCGACAACGAGGAAACGCTGCCGATCTTGGCAGCCATGGCCGTGACCCAGGCCCGCGCCGGCGCGGACGTCGTGGCTCCTTCGGACATGATGGACGGACGGGTGGGCGCGATCCGCAGCGCACTCGACCGAGAGGGTTTCATCGACGTCGGGATCTGCAGTTACTGCGTTAAGTATGCGTCGGGGTTCTACGGCCCTTTTCGCGAGGCGCTCGATTCAGCGCCGAAGACCGGTGACAAGAAGACGTATCAAATGGATCCGGCCAACGTGCGCGAGGCGCTTCGTGAAATCACGCTCGATGAAGCCGAAGGCGCCGACTGGTTGATGGTCAAGCCCGGCTTGCCGTATCTCGACGTGGTCCGTTTCGTGCGGGAGCATTCCGAGCTGCCGGTGGCGGCGTACCATGTGAGCGGTGAGTACGCGATGCTACGCGCGGCCGCACAGAACGGCTGGCTCGATTACGAACGCTGCCTGCTCGAAAGCCTGCTCTGCCTGCGGCGCGCGGGCGCGGACGTGATCTTCACCTACGGCGCCCTCGATGCCGCACGCCTGCTCCGGGCGTCGCGCAAAGGCTGAGAGAAGCGCCCGTGTTTCCCTGCCTCACCCCGGACGAATCGGACGAATCGGACGAGCGACCCAACTTGCCCGCTCGCTTTCGCGGCGGTTGTCACTGCGGCAAGGTGAAGTTTCTGGTCACCGTTCGCGGCTGGCGCGCCAGCGCGTGCAATTGCTCGATCTGCACCATGAAGGGCTTTTTGCACGTGATCGTGCCGTCTGCGGATTTCGAGCTGCTTACGCCGGGGAGCGCGCTCACCACCTACACGTTCAACACCGGCACAGCCAAGCATCACTTCTGCAGCAGCTGCGGGGTGCATTCGTTCTACGTCCCGCGCTCACATCCGGACGGGTTCAGCGTCAACGCCCATTGCATCGAAGACGCCGAGCTCGCCTGGTTCGACGTGGAAGCCTTCGACGGCCGGGACTGGGAAGCGCACGTCGCACGCATACGCTGACGGCACATCAGCCGTCAGGAACGCCGAGCACCGCTCGGAACGAGGCGCGCACTGCGCGCGTGACGTCCATATAACGCGTCAGCAGCAGCTCGCCTGCCGTGGCGCGGCCCGAATCTCCGAGCCCCATGCGACGCGCCAACTTGTGGAGCGCCGGCGCGCTCGCGTCGATGACGGTCGAGCCGCTGCCGTGCAGGACGTGCATGCGCTGTTCCAGCCTGCGCAAGAACAGGTACCCGTCCAGCAAGGTTTCGTAGTGGCTTCGCTCCAGATAACTCGCGGCGTGCAGCGCCTTCAACGCATCGACGGTGTCCGTGGTCCGCACGCGCACGTCGCGGCCGTGGTTCATCTGCAGCCACTGCACCGCAAACTCCACGTCCAAGAGGCCGCCGCAGCCGGTCTTCAGGTCGTAGTAGCCATTTCTTTCCGCGGCGAGCTCGTGCTCCATGCGCAGTCGCAAGCGCCACATCTCGTCCACGGGCGGTGCACCCCGTTCGTACGCCGCCACGTGTGCCACGGCGATCACCCGCTCGCCGAGCTCGCGGTCGCCGGCGCACGCGCGCGCGCGCAGCAACGCTTGCCGTTCCCACGCCGCGCCGGACGAGAGAACGGACGGGCCGGCGGCGGCAGGGTCTGCGCCGTTCTGTGGCACGTTGTGATAGCGCGCGAACGACGGCAGCGAGGTCACGAGCAAACCATGGGAGCCGGAGGGCCGGAGGCGTGCGTCCAGCTCGTAACCCCGGCCGGCAGGATGCGGCTCCGAGAGCAGCCGCAGGATGTGCTGAGCTCGTTTTACGAAGTACTCCGGAGGATCCTCGTTCGCCGGAGCCGCCTCCGGGTCGTAGATGAACAGGACGTCCAGATCCGACCCGTAGCCGATGTCACGCCCGCCCAGCTTTCCAACGGCGATCACGGTGAGACCGCTCGGATTTCCGCCCATCTCGAAGAGCACGCTGCGATCGATGATCTCGTCGGCGAGGCTCGCCAGGACACGCGTCGCATCGCGAGTGCCGATGCTGGACGCGAGGTCGGCTACCGCGACTTCCACCATCACTCGGCCACGCGCCCGCCGCAGAGCGCTCACGAATCGCTCCTGCCGTTCGTACGCGTCCGCGTTGTCCGGCGTCGCGGCAGCAGAAGCTTCGACTTCGCCGGCCACGACGTCGACCGGGTCGCTGACTCCGCCACCCCCGAACAGAATCGCGTCCGCTAGATCGGGTCGAGCCGCGACGGCGTCCCCGACGAACTCGCTGGCGCCGAGCGCCGTGGCCCACATGTGAGGAGTTCGCGGATCTTCCGCGAGGAAGCTGATGTAAGGCTCGGGCGCGATGAAGCGCGAGAAAAACGAGCGCAGGTGTCGCGCTGCCTGCTCGGGATCGGGCGAGTCGGCGATCGCCTGCAGCATGCGATCCGGCAGCTCCGGGTGACGCTCGTAGGTGAGGCTGCCGAGCAGGTCGTCGGGTCTGCGCGCCAGCGCCAACAAATGCTCGGAGATCTCCGCGGAGCCGAACTGCGCTTCAGCCAGATCCGGCAAATCGGCCGAACCGGCCTCGATTTTCGCCAAAAGTGACGCAAAGCGCGGCGGAGCCCGCGGGCGCGACGGAGCCAAGGCCCCGAACAAGTCGCTGACCCGATCGCGCGCCGACGCGACCTGTTCGGCGAGCTCGTCGGCCCCTGAATAGCCGAGGCTCCGCGCCAGGCGACCCAGCTCGGGCTCATCCTCCGGTAGAAGATGCGTCTGGATCCCGCTCATCCACTGCACGCGGTGCTCCACGCGGCGGAGCAGCAGGTAAGCGCCCGCGATGCCGCGCATCTCACGATCACTCACGAGTCCGCGGCTGCGCAACCTCGACAGCGCTGGCAGCGAGCCCGTGACTCGCAAGCTGCTCTCTCGGCCGCCCCAGATCAGCTGTAGCGATTGGATGAAGAACTCCGCCTCGCGGATGCCGCCCGGGCCGAGCTTCAAGTCGCGCGCGGGATCGGAGGAGAGCTCTGCGCGCGATCGCTGCACCAGCTCGGCGAGGGCGCGTGCGATTTCCGGATCCACCTCGTGCCGATACACGAAGGGCAACACCACTTCGCGTTCGAACACGCTGCCCAGCTCGGGGCTGCCCGCGATGGAACGCGTGCGCAAGAGCGCGGCGCGCTCCCAGAGCCGGCCCCAGGTTTCGTAGTAGCGCTCGGCCGCCAGGAGCGAATTCACGATCGGCCCTTGCGAACCTTCCGGTCGGAGCCTCAGGTCCACGCGCCAGACGAAACCGTCTTCGCTGCTGGTTTCCAGGGTAGAAACCAGGCGCCGAGCCACGCGCGTCCAGTGATCATGCAAGCTGAGCTGGCTCGCGCCCTCGTCGGTGTCGTAACAGAACACCACGTCTACGTCCGAGCCGGCGTTCAGCTCGCGGCCGCCGAGCTTTCCCATGCCGAGCACCACGAACGTGGACTCCTCGCCATCGTTGCGACGCGGTTCGCCGAAGCGTTGCGCTGCGTACTTGCGGGCTTCGCGCAGCGCGAGCTCGAAGGCGACCTCGGCAAGATCGCTGAGCTCACGCGCCGTGATGTCCACCGTTGCGCCGCCCAAGCGGTGCGGCAAGAGCTCGCGCAGCGCGATGCGGGCTTTCTCCTCCCAGACGGCACGACGCAGGTTGGCGGAGAAGCGGACCGCATCACCTGGGTCTCCCAGTGTTCCCAGCAACCGCAAGAGCAGGTCTCCGCGCTCGCGTTCGACGCGCCAGCCTTCCCGCAGGATCCGCTGTACCGCCTCGACCTGCCAGGCCGTGCGCGGAGCGAGCGGCGGAAACGCGACGCTCAGCAGGATGCACAAGGCCTGCCCTTCGAGCGCCGGGTAGTCGCGGCTCACCGCGCGGGCTCGCGCGGAATCGATGCTGTCGGCCAGGCTCAGGAGCTCGGTTTCGGACACGGCAACCTGCACGTCAGTTTAGCGGCGAGGTCGCGGCTATGTAGTGCTAGAGATTGCTGCGCATGCGGTTTTTGTGCCTTTCGGATATTCACGGCCACGCCCGGGCCCTGGACGCCGTCCTGCAGGACGCCGAAATCCGCGGATACGATCAGCTGATCGTCTGCGGAGACCTGTGTTTTCCAGGACCGGACCCGCTGGGCGTCTGGAAAACGCTCGTGGCCCGCCGCGCGCTGTGCGTGCAAGGCCTCGGAGACAAAGCCCTGGCGCGCATCGATCCCGTGAAGCTGAGCGCCACCACCGAGCTCGAGCGCAAGCGCAT
>DATHEN010000362.1:0-7912 GCA_035318565.1 Polyangiaceae bacterium | reverse complement strand
CATCAGACCAAAGACAACGCGCTCATCGTCGATGAGCTGCCGGACGACGCGGTCGACGGCAGCGGCGAGCCGATCCCCGGCGCTGCCGGCCTGCAAACGAACAATCCAGGCTGGCCCGGTTTCGGGAGCGAAGGCTGGATTCTGGGCGGCGCGCTCACGGCGTCACTGCTCTATTGATTCGAAAAGCCAACTAAAGCCTTACCAATAGGAGTTTGAGCCATGCTTCGACAATTACGAAAAGCGCCGCTCGTTCTCGCCTTCGCGATCCTCGGAGCCTGTGGCGGAGACGACAAGGAAGACAAGGAACCGCTCGGCGGAGGCGTGGGCGCAGCGTGCAGCGCCAATTCCCAGTGTACGGGCTACACGAATCCGGCCTGTGTCCGGGAGATCAAACCGCTCGCGGATCTGGTCGATCCCAACAATGCCGAGCTCGAGCCGTTTCGCAATTTGACGCTGCCCTTTCCGGGTGGCTATTGCAGCAGCACGCTCCAGAACGCCTGCACTGCCAAGGAAGACTGCGGCGCCGACGCCGACTGCTTCCTGGCTTTCGAAGGCGTACCCCAAGAAACGATCGACGCGCTGGCAGGGCTCGGTCTGCCGTTCGACATCCACCGCTTCGCGGAAATCGGCATCTGCATGAAATCGTGCACGGCCAACTCCGAGTGCCGGACGGGCAAGAAGTACGAATGCCTCACACCGCTCAAGGCATTCATGGACGTGATCAATCCGACGTACGAGAAGACGTTCTGCGTTCAAGACGTAGACGTCTCGCACCTATTGGTCGGCGGCGGCGACGGCGGCTAGGCAACTGACGCAATCGGCCGCTATGCCGACTCGAAAAGACGGCCGAGCACGTGACCGAGCTCGGTCATGGACTCGGGTTTGGAAATCAAGCCGCGCACTCCAATGGCAAGCGCGGTCTCGTGGTCTTCCGGGCGGACGTAGCCGCTGGTCATCAATACCGGCACGCTTCCTCGCACCTTGAGTACCTCGCGCGCGAAATCGAAACCGGACATCGCCGGCATCGCTAGATCCGTCACGACCACGTCGAACTCGTGGGGACGAGCGCGAAAGGCTTCGAGTGCCAAAATTGGATCGGTGAAGCCCGTCACGACGTAACCTAGACGACGCAGCAGCCGCGCCGTCGCTCTCACCAAAGGGCGCTCGTCGTCCACGTACAGGACGTGCTGCCCGCGCCCGACCGGGATCTCCGGCGCCTTGACCGGCGGCGCTGCACCCGGCGTTTTCAGGGCTGGAAAATACAGGCGAAAGACCGACCCTTTGTCGGGTTCGCTGTAAACGGTGACCTCGCCTTCATAGCTCTTCATGATCCCGTACACCACCGATAGACCGAGCCCGGTGCCCTGGCCGGCAGGCTTGGTCGTGAAGAAGGGATCGAAGATGCGTTCCACGGTAGCTCGGTCCATGCCGTGCCCATTGTCCGTGACGGTGAGTCGCACGTACCTTCCCGGACGAAGACCGGCGACGCTCGCGGAAAGCTCGCGCGTGATTCGCTCGGCCTCCAGCCGGAGGACGATCACGCCGCCGCGCGGCGCGACCGCGTGAACCGCGTTCGTGACCAGGTTGACGATGAGCTGGTGGATGTGCGTCGAATCGGCTCGAACTGCGGGCAAGCTGTCCGGGAATTCCGTACGGATCTCCACCGTGGCGGGCACCGTGGCTCGCAGCAGCTTCAGCGCCTCCTCGGCGACGGGCCGCAGCTGGAGCGCGCTGAGCTGCTGAGGCTCCGGTCTGCTGAACGTCACGATACGCTGGACGAGTTGACTGGCGCGAGTGCCAGCTCGCTGAATTTCCTCCAGGTGTTCCTGCACCGGGTGGGCGCGCGGCAGCTCCGCGAGGGCAAGCGAGGTGTTCGCGGCTATCGCGAGCAGGATGTTGTTGAAGTCATGAGCTATACCGCCTGCCAGCGTGCCCAGCGCCTCCAGCCGCTGGGACTCCTGCGCGCGCTTGCGCTGCGTGATGTCGACCACTGCTCCGCGAACACGCAGGGGCGATCCCGAAGTGTCGCGTTCGGCTCGGCCCGTAACCCCGATCCAGCGCACCGCGCCATCGTTGCGAAGGATTCGAAACTCCAAGAGCGCTTCGGTGCCTTCTTCGATCAACCGCTCTAGCTCTTGGCGAATTCGTGCGCGATCCTCGGCGTGCACGAATGAAAACAAGTCGTCGAAGTTGCCGGAGCCGATTTCCTCGCGCGTTCGGCCACACACGATCAGGGCAGCGTCATCGACCCAAACGACGTTTTCGCGCACGTCCAGCAGCCAGGTACCCGTATTCGCGGCCTCCAGCGCGGCGACGAGTTGTGCTCGCGATTCGCGCAGCTCAAGCTCGACACGCTTTCTTTCCGTGATGTCGATGGCGGTGGCCAGGTAGATGGGGGCGCCGTCTTCGTCGATGGATTTCTGCACGGACATCAACGTTTCGAACGTCGATCCGTCTTTACGGAGCGCAGTGAATTCGAGCACGTATGAACCATCCCGTTCGACCCGCTCGTTGAGCTCGCGCAGAACGCTGCGATCCACGCAGTGTTCGGCGGTCGAAGAACCCACCACTTCTTCCAGTCGATCGTAGCCCCACATCTTGAGGTAGGCCGCGTTCACGTACTGAATCTTGCCTCCCGGATGGACGATGCCGAACGCATTCAACGAGTTCGCCAGCGCGTCACTCCTGAGACGGATGCGACGTTCCAGGCGCTGCCGCTCGGTGACATCGCGCAAGAAGGTGTAAAACGTGACGCGACCATCCGGCTCGGCCGCGGGCAGCGCGTGTGCATCCACCCAAATTTCGCCTTTGCTCGGATGAAACACGCGGTACTCGCAGTCCCATACCGCCATATTGCGAGCTGACTCGGCGCTGGTCGTCCTGATACGCTCGGCGTCGGCGGGATGAATGGACTGCCAAATACGGTCCGAGTCAGCCACCATGGCTTCCGGGGTCAATCCGAAGATTTCCTCGATTCCCGGACTGGCATACGTGCACACGAGACGGCCGGCGCGCTGCTGGAATGCACCGAACGCTCCAGGCGCGGCCGCGAGCATGCGTGCCATGCGCTCCTTCTCGAACTCGTCTGCTCCGCGCATCTCATGCTCGGCATGCGGGCCGATCTGCGCGCGAGTCCACAGCGCCTCTGCGGGGTTGGTTTCCTCCTTCGGGCTCTCCACGGATGCCCGCACAGCCCGTGTCGATTTCGGTTTCTCCAAGCTTGGCGCGACTCCCTCAGCGAACGATAAGTTAAACACTGAATCGCCGGGAGCGATGGGCGATTCAGGATGTGGCCCGAGCACCTACCTGCGAGGGCCCTTTTCGGGACGCCCCGGCAGGGCGCTCGAGCGCACACTCCGATTTCGAGGTGACGGCATGACGCCGCCTACTAGGGGGATAAGAACCGGTTTTCTAGACTCGGCCAGCCACTCAGCGTGAAACGTCCACGATCCGAACGCCGTGATAGCCCAGCGAGAGAATCGCCAAATTGTCGTGCTTTTGTACGTTCACGAGCGACCCCAGCACGTCGACCTCGCCCGCGATCTTCGGCTCTGCACCCGCGGTTTCCAGGATTGTCAGCCCATCTTGGTAACCGACTTGCACGAGGGCACGCGTTCCGAAAGCCACCAGCTGCGAGACGTAGCCGCTGTACGCCTGGCGCACAGGCAGGTCGATGCTCCTGGCCTGTAGCGCTCCGCTCGCGAGCGGGCTCAGCACCAACACCGGCACGGACGACTCCTGCTCGCAATCGCCGGCGCAGCGCCCCTGCTCGTCATAATAGTAGTACGTGACGCGATTGAAGCCGACGAACACGCGGTCATCTCCCACACCCGCCTTGGCTATGGATAGGCGTTCCGGCACCGCCCAGCTGCCCTCGAGCGTGGCCCGACCGTCCGCGACGCGAACCTGCTTGATGATCTGCTCGAAGACCGTGCATTTACCGACCGTGCTGATGCCAACGTACGTAGACCCGCTCGTACCCGAGACCCAGTAGCCGCCTGCGCCGTAGCAGTCCTGTGCCACTGCGTTCTCGCGCACGTGTCTGCGATAGTCCACGGTGATGGCACGACGGCTCGCGGCGTCCCACGCCAAGAGCGAGCCCGGCACGTTCACCTTGCTGGTGAAGCGCGGCGCGCGCGGATTCGAAATGTCCACGCGATCAACGTAAAAGCGCACGCGGCCCTCGCTCGAGTGCTCGTAGTGACTGGTGAGCACGGCGTTGCCTTCACGGTGCAAACCGGTGTTGCCACCAGTCGGCAGCTCCAGGCTCGTGAGCTGGATATCTGCTGGATCCGCGACGTCCACGATGTCGAGCACCGCGCTCTGCTCAGCCGCTGTTTCCCGAGAGTAGTAGTACGAGTGCGGAGCACGCGCGAGCACGAGTGTGCTGCCGAACTGGAGCACTTGCTCGCCCGAGGGCACCACGTTGTCGGTCCCCCAGCCGTACCAGCCGTATGAGGCGGACACACCGAGCACCTTGTTCGTCACGAGCTTCGGCTTCGTCGGATCGCTCACGTCGACTACGGCCAAGGCCGTAGTTTGGCTGGGGCCGCTGCTCGACTGGCCGTAGTCTTGGTAGTTGTAGTCCTCGTAGAGCACATAGGCGTACTGACCGTGGCCGAAGACGCGTGCCTGGCTCAGACCCGAACCACAAGCGTGCTCGATGACACTCTTCAGATCCAAGCTGCCCGAGGCGCCGGGCTGATCGGCCGCGGACATCGGAGCTACGTCGAGCTGTGCGCCGTTGCTCCACCAGTCGCTACCCAGACGCACCAGGTTTTGTCCGACCACTGCCGCACTTTGCACCTGCCGCGCGAGGGGCACAGTGTGCAGGACGGCAGGTCGATCGCGATTGGCGATGTCGAAGGTTTGCACGCGGTCGTCGGACACGGTGAACAGCGCTTCGCGATGCAGGAACGCGCGGCGCGCTTGTCCGTACGACGAAGCCATGCCGCGCAGCACCAGGTCGTCGCGCGTGAAGTCCACGAGCTGCACGCCGCTCTGATAACTGCCGCCGCAGTAGTAGCCATCGGTCGAGTTGCCGTAGCCGCTAAAGGGGACCAAGATCAGCCCCTGGTCGTCGAGCACCTGGAAGGACTTGTGAATGCGGTCCTGATCTTCCGACACGCTCGCCCAGCCGCTGCCGAAGTTGACCCGATCGATCAGGTGCGGTGCCGAGAGATCGCTCACGTCGAAGATACTGACGTGCAGCGAACCGCTAGCGTTTTGCTGGTCGAAACCCAAGCCCAGCAGGCGATCACCACGCGGCTCCATGTGGTAGACCCAGCCCGGCATCTCGAGCTCACCCGCCTGTTTGGGAGCAGCCGGGTTCGAAAGATCGATGGTGAAGAGCGGGTCCGTGCGCTGGAAGGTGATAGCGTAAGCGCGGGGGCCGTCGAAGCGCGTGCTCTGCAGCTGCTCCGGACGCGGGAGCTGCAACGCGACACGCCCCAAGGGCTGCAGGCTCTGGGATGATTGGATGCGGAAAGTCTGAACCGTGGGCGGCACGTCCAGGGACCACTGCCAGGGCTGGCTGATCACGCGCAGCACGCCGGCGTACTCGTCCATCTGCCAGCGGCTCTGGATCTGTCCGTCCACACGCACACCCGCCCCGAGCACCAGGTCACCCGCCGGATCCGAGATGTCGATCACTTGAATGGTGGAGCCGAGCGTGCCCGCGCCGTCGTATTCAGGACCTGCCACGTAAATGCGTGACTCGGTCACGTTGATGCTGCGTTCACCGCCGCCCCACTGGCCCTGCTTGCTGTCGAAAGAGAGCGCCTCGACCTTGCGAACCGCGCTCGGGTTGCCGACGTTCAAGCTCAGCACCGTGGTCCGAGGTTGGGTGGCGCACTCGTAGCAGTAGCCGTTCTCGTAGCTGACCACGTAGAGGACGTCGCCCACGATGCGCGAATCCGAGATTTTTCCGACTATCCGGAAGGTGCCGAGCTTCTGAATCGCCGCCGGATTCGAGACGTCCAGCGCCAGGACCTGACTCGTCTGCACCCAGTTCCAATCCGCGCCCACCCGCTCGTAGCTGCCCCAGTCGTTGTACAGCGCGAGCACCACGCTTCCGCGCAAGTACATCTCGAAGGGAGTGAACTGCGTGCGGTAACGGCCGAGCACCTGCAGAGCTCTGGGGTTGGCCGCGTCGATCACGCTCAGACCCCCCGAGCGGCTGAGTGCATACAGGCGATCGCCCTGTCGCTGCACGATGTCGGCCTCGGCGATGGCACGGTTCGGATCGTCCCCGCTTTCCGGCGCGGCCGTCGTACCGCCGCTGCCCCCTGTGCCGCCGCCGCCCCCAGACCCGGCATCCACGCCCCCGCGGTCGGAGCCGCCGGTTTCGTCAAAGCTCGGACTATCCGACTCGAAAATGTCGCTGCTCGGGCCGTTCTCCTCCGGAGAGGAAGAATTGCCTCCCGAGCAAGCCTGAACTCCGAATCCCGCGACGAGTGCCGCGAGCACCACCACACGAAGCAAGAACGTTTTGCGCATGACGAGCCTTCCGAGAGACGCCAGCTCCCGAAGGCTGCAGCAGCAATGCGTGTGCCAGCGGATCCAAGCCAAAAAGTCGCTAAAAGCGCGACCGCTGTGCCGCGCCGATTGTGCCAAGCCATGGCACAGTGGTCAGGCGGTCGACGGGTGTGGAGCCGCCCGCAGCCGAAACCGCCGGCATCTGGTAGGCCCTAATGAAACATGTTCTAATGCGTTCAATAGGCGAACGGTATAAATGCGGATTGGCGTCATAGGTGGGACAGGTAAGGAAGGCCGCGGCCTCGCCGCACGTTGGGCGAGCGCGGGACACAGCGTCATCGTGGGCTCGCGGGATGCCGCGCGCGCCGAGGCGGTGGCGTTCGAGCTCGATCCGCTCGGCGTGCAGGTTCGCGGCAGCACGAACGCCGGCGCCTGCGCGCATGGCGAAGTCGTGGTGCTCAGCGTGCCGTACTCGGCGCACGCTGAGACTCTGCAGAGCTTACGCAGTGAGCTCGTGGGACGGATCTTGATCGACATCACCGTTCCACTGCGACCACCCAAGGTTCGCCAGGTGCACCTGCCGCCAGGTCGTGCCGCAGCGCTCGAAGCGCGCGAATTGCTGGACGAGAGCACGCGCGTCGTCGCCGCCTTGCACCACGTGAGCTCGGCTCACCTGAGTGATCCGGCACACGCCATCGCTTGCGACGTGCTCGTCTGCGCGGACGACGCCAACGCACGAGCAGCGGTGATGAGCCTCGTGGAAAGCCTCGGGACCCGTGCTCTGGATGCGGGACCCCTGGAGAACGCCGTGGCGCTGGAATCCCTGACCCCGGTGCTGCTCCACCTGAACAAGGTTTACGGCAGCTCGGGCGCAGGCGTTCGCTTCACGAGCCTGGGTCCATGACGGGGCCGAGCATCGAATGTGCCGAACAACTGAGCTTCACGGCGCTTCGTGAGCTCCCGCTCATCGAGGCGGGCGACGATCTCGCTGCGACGCTCGGCAATGCCCTGGAACGCACGGGCATCACGCTGCGTGCATGCGACGTGCTGGTCGTCGCTTCCAAGCTGATTTCGCGTGCCGAGGGGCGCTTCGTGGATCTCGGCGCGCTGCGTATCTCCAGCAGGGCGCGCGCGATCGCTCGCCGGGTGGAGCTGGACCCGCGCGTGGTCGAGCTGGTGCTGGACGAGAGCGTCGAAATTTCGCGTCTCGCGCGCGGCGTGCTCATCACTCGCAACCGGCACGGCGTGGTGTGCGCCAATGCCGGGGTCGATCTGTCCAATGCGCGTCCCAGCGGCGCCGCCGCGGGCAGTGGGCCGTGGGCGCTGCGTTTGCCCGAAGCACCCGACCATTCCGCAGAACGGCTGCGGCGCGCGCTCGCGGAGCAGAGCGGCGTGCCGGTCGGCGTGGTGATCAGCGATTCGGTGGGCCGGCCCT
>DATHEN010000361.1:0-4815 GCA_035318565.1 Polyangiaceae bacterium | reverse complement strand
CAGCGCAGGCAGGGAGCAAAGCGCTTGAGCTCGGCTTGCCAGTTGCCGACCAGACTCGTGGGAACGACGACCAGCGTTGGCGCGTCCATACGGTGCGCCTCTTTTTCCATGATCAGGTGCGCGATGGTTTGCAGTGTCTTGCCGAGACCCATGTCATCGGCGAGCACGCCGCCGGCCTCGTTTTCGCGCAGGCTCTGTAGCCAGTTCACTCCGTCTTCCTGGTAGGGGCGCAGCGTTGCTCGCAAGCTGCGCACCAGAGGTGCGTTGTTCTCCGCAGGCTTCGTGTTCAGCGCGCGCCCGCGCGCCCGGAGCTCCAGGGCACCGTGCCACTCGACGGCGCCGCCGCTGGCGTCGAACGCGGAATCCAACTTATCCAGCGCCGCGGCTTGCACTCCCGGGAAATGCAGCAAGCCGCCGTGCGCACAGCGCTCGCCGCGGTAGAGCTCGAGCAGGATCTTGAGCAGAGCACGCAGGCGCTCCACGGGCACGGCCACGTAGCCGTGCGGGCCGGCGGGCAAGGCACGGAAGCGTGCGGGGATGTTCAAGAGCGCGTCGAGCGTGGAGGCTTCCGGCGCGTCGTCCAGGAGCTCGAGCAGCGGCTCGAGGAGATTCATGCGTTTGCCGCCGACTTCCACGCCGAGTTCGAGGCTGAACCAGTCGTCGAGCTCTTCTTCGGGCTCGACGCTCGCGTACCAGGGCACGTCGCCGTTCAGGACGCGATACGGGTAGCTCTCGTCGACCGAAACCTGCCAACCGAGCTTACGCAGCTGAGGCAGCGCGTACGCGCTGAACGAACAGAACGAGTGAACGTTGCCGCCGACATGCAGCACGTAGTCGGCTTCGGTGTCGTCGAGAGGTTGATGATCGGTGAGACAGGCGAGTTCGACCGCGCCGAAGCTTTCGAGCAGGCGCTGGCAGCGCGCTTCTCCGCCATGATCCCGTTCTGCTTCGAAGGGGCTGTCTGGCTCCGGGTCACCGAAATCGTCACTCGCCACCGACGCGCGCGCGCGAAAGCCGGGGTACAGAAAGGTCAGCGCCAGGACGGGCAGCTCCACCTCGCGATACTCGGGAAAAGGGCCCGTTCCTTCGTCCACGAGGAGCGGCTCCATGAACAGCCGGAGGCATGGAACGAAGGCGGGCGCCGCCTGGGTTTGCGGACTCTGAATAGGCTCTGCGAGCACAGCCTGCAGTTTTAGATCGACTCAGTGACGGATGAGCAGTATTTTATGTTCTTTCGATACGTCTCGCTGGCGGGCGCGTGGAAGATGAAGCTGAGCGCGATGCACGCGAGCAGAACACGCACCCAGGCAGCGTAGTCGCAGCTATCGATCGTGCGTCGGCGTTGTCGACCGTTCACGGTAGGCTGGCGGAGAGCTGCTCCAGGCGTGGCTCGTAGATACTGCCGCGCAGCGGTTCGCGCAGCGCGTTCAGACGCGCGCGCGCCGCCGCTGTCTGGCCGCTGCGGCCGAGCGCGTCGATCTCCAGCAGTTGCCTCTCGATCGAGAGCTTGCCACGAGGAAAGCGCGTCGCGTGTTCGCGGAGAGCCGACAGCGCCAGGGCGGGGTCAGAGCCGAGCGTGGCGCGAGCACGTTCCAAAAGCTCGGTCTCGCGGGGCAGGGAGTCGAGGACGCGGGTCGGGGCACGCGGCGCCTCGGGTGTCGGAGCAGCCGTGATAGCGGGCGGCACCACCGCGCGGGTCCGAGGGCGCGCTGGCTCCTGGCGGGAGGGCGCGACGCTCGCCGGCGGCATGGGCTGGACGCTTGGCTGGATCAGAGTCGGCCCCAGCGTCGCCACGATCAGACCCGCGCCCATGCCGGCGCCCGCAGCCAGCAACACGCCCGGCGTGGTCAGCAAGGCACCGAGACCGAGCGGCAAGCTCGTGAGCAGCGCCACACGGCGCGCGCTCCGCCGCTGTACCGACTCCGGCAAGCTGCGCGACGGAGCTGCCGCGTGCAGGAGAGCGCGCAGGTGCGCAGGTGCGCCGTCATCTTCGACCCAGCGTTTCACTTCTTTCATCGCGTCCTCCCTTCTCCACGCAGGTGTTCGCGCTGCGCGGCGGCAGCGAATGCTTTGCGCGCCGTGTGCAGGCGCGAATGCACGGTGCCGACCGGTACGTCCAGCTGAGCGGCGATCTCCGAGCACGACATGCCGTCGATCTCGAACATGACGAACACCGCACGCAGGCGCGGCTCGAGTGTATCGAGCACTCGTACGAGCCGCTGGCGAGCCTCCAAATCCAGAGCAATCTGCTCCGGACTATGCCGGTTACTACTCTGCTGCTCGGGCAGCTCCTCCACGGAGTGCTCGCGCCGCAGGTGGGCGCGCCGCCGAAATTGCGCCGCCACCTTGACGCTGATGCCGAATAGCCACGAGGTGATCTTGGAGCTCGGATCGTAGCTGGGCAGCCGCCGGTGCACGACGACGAACACCTCCTGCAGCGCGTCTTCGAGATCGCTCGGGCGCACACCGGCGCGCTGTAAGGTGAGCCACACGAAAGGCGCGTGAGCGCTGTGTAGCTCGCTGACCGTCGAGTCAGCCACTTGCCGCAGGGCCAGCAGCGCGGGTGTCGGAACGGACAATCTATCTATGATGTCGCGGGACGTCGAAAACCTTCAGGGAATCGTCGGTCCAACCCCCACGAAGAACGTCCCCTCCAGCGGCGATTGCGGCAAATGCTCGACATCACTGCGCAATCGTGGCGCCAGCAGTGCTCCGCCGACGCTCAGCCCGAACTCCCAGACCAGACCGCGCGCTCGCACGGCGACTCGCGGCCCCAGCTCGAGCCCCAACCAGGGATGCTGGCTCGCGCGGCCGCCGCGGTCGTTCGAGGAAACGGCGTACAGCGCGCCGGCCAGCATTCCTCCGCACAAATCGAGCGGCGCAGCGGTGGTCACACACGCACCCAGCGCGCCGCCGTTGAAGCTGAACTCGTAAACCCCGGAGTCTGTCTGCAGCGCTGGCAGCACCCGCAAGCCGAAATTGACGGAGAAGCGCGCCGCGACTTCACGCTCCACGTGCAGAGCGAAGCCCCAGGCCGGCCCGGGTAGCAGGCCTATCGTGTACAAGCCGCGCAGGGTGCCGGACAGACGCGGCACGGATCGCGGAAGGGTCGATCGAACCCGTGGCGCGTGCGATGGCCCGGGCGCGGCTCTGGTGCTCGTCGTACTTGGCGCGTTCGTCTCCGCCGTCTCGAGTACCGGGAACGCAGAGCTCGGTGGGTCTGCGTTCTGGGTCGGGCTCGCCAGTGCCGCCGCAGGATCGACGGCGATCGCCACGGCCAGCACGATTGCCGACTCGAGCGCCGCGCAGTCACTGTCGCTGCTGCGGAGCGTGCGTTTGGAGCGCGGGCCAGCGCGCGTGTCGAGATAGAGGTGCGCTAGATACCCGCTTTCATCGCGCTCCACGTTGACGACGAGCACGCGCGCTGCTCGTTCCTCGAACGCGGCGTGTCCGATCCGTTCCTCGACGCGCCTCTGTATGCTCTCACGCTCTGCGCAGGACGCGGCGCTCGCCCCGCGCTGCCAGCGCAGCGTTACCGCTTCGGGCGCACGGGCCAGTGCTGTCCCACTCGAGAGGCTGCAAGCAGAAAGCAGCCCTAGCGCGATGACCGCAAATCTCAACTGGCGTCCTGCGTGCCTAGCGCTCGGACGAGCCACGGGGCGAGCGGGACGAGCTCGATCGAGTTGAACACGGCGCAAGCGTGTTCACACTTAACACGACGCTTTCGTGAGGCGACGCTCGCGAACGGGGCGCGGTACGCTCATCCGCCAGCGCCTGCGCTGCCTGGGTCGTCGCTCGTCTCGCCCGCGCAAACCGCTGCGCCGCCTGCCCCAGCTTCGGCACAACCGGCACTACCGCCAGCGCCTCCGCTCGCCGCGGAGCCGGCGCTACCCCCTTCGCCCGCCGAGCCACCACACGCGCCAAAACCTGCACTGCCGCCTTCACCCGCGCCTGCGCTGCCGCCTTCAGCAGCACTGCCGCCTTCACCCGCGCCCGCGCTGCCGCCTTCAGCAGCACTGCCGCCTTCACCCGCGCGTCCCGCTTCACCCGCGCCCGCACCGCCGCCATGGCCCGCGCCGCCGCCTTCAGCGGCTGAGCCGCCATGGCCCGCGCCGCCGCCTTCAGCGGCTGAGCCGCCGTGGCCGATGTCACCCGCACTACCTGCTTCACCGGCGTAGCCTGCCGCCGCGGCGTCTCCACCACTGCCTTCGTCACGACGCCCCTCATCCAGAATCACGTCGTAGGTGCAGGCGGAAGTGACGAGCGCCACCCCGAAAAGGAGCGGCCAGCGGTTCGAGAGCACATTCATGATGGTGATGACCTCCGACTCATGAATGTTCGCTCAGCCGCAAACGCTTCGAACAAAGTAGCTCGTCCTCGCGAAGTCCGCACGATCCGTCAGATTCTTCGGATCTAGATGCATCGACGGCCCTACCCGCGGAACGGCGTCTGCCGCGGACGCTGGCCCCCAAGCCCAGCCAGCGCCGACTCGCGACCCGCCTTCAGCGGCTCCCCGAGAGATGTGCACCGGCCTGAGCGTCCGGCAGGGGCACGACAGAGCCGAAGCGCTAGTTCTGTTTTGCCTCTGCGCCGGCAGTTCGGCGCATCACGTAGAAGAAGTCGCGGATGGAGCGCTTGCGAATGTATTCGTCTTCGCTGAACTCGAAGCCGGGTGCGAGCGCAACGGCCTTGCGCTCGGGTCCGGCTTCACCCGGTTCGAACAACACGAACTTCGGGTACGACCAGTTCACGTCGAGTTGCGCCACGTCGACCGCACCCGCGTGGAACATGCCCGTGGCGATGGCGCGTGCATTG
>DATHEN010000360.1:0-3886 GCA_035318565.1 Polyangiaceae bacterium | reverse complement strand
CCGTGCAGCGCGCGCTGCTGTTCGACGAGCCGGTGACCGCTCGCCAGATCGATCGCGTGATCGAGGTGGCGCTGGCGGGCGCGGCCGCGTGCGCGGTCAAGAAGCGAACGAAGCGTTCCCGCTCTCGGGGTTGAGCGCGAGCTTCACCTCACACGTCTCGCGAGCTTGGTCGCGAAGCGGCTGCGAAGCCGCGAGCATTGCGGCGTGCATCGCTCGGCGGCGCGTCGATCCGTGCACACACTGGTGCGATTCGCGCGGGGACGGGGCGCTATTAAGGCAACTACGAGTTGCGAACTGGATCGCGTCGGGGTAAGCCGCTAGCGGGTGGGTGCCTCGAGGTGTCCGATGCGTTGGTTGGCAAGGTGGTCCTTTCCGAAGCTCGCGCTGTGCACGGCGGCGGCGATTGCGTGCTCGAGCTCGAAGAAGAACGACGTGGATGCGCCGTCCTTGCCGGTTACAGGCAACGGAGGCACGAACGCGGCGCCACCGACGGCAGGTACGACCGGCGCGATGGGCGGTGCCTCGAGCGCTGGCATCGGCTCGGGCGTGGCGGGAAGCGCGGGCGGATCGGGGAGCAGCGGAGCTACTGGCGACGCGGCGGTCGGCGACGCGGCGGCCTTCGACGCGGCGGTCGAGGATCCAGCGCTGGCGGACTGCTTCGCACACATGGACGAAGCAGCGAGCGACGGAACCAAGACGCCTTATCCAGGTGGGCGCTGGACGGTGCCTGCAGCGACCTACGGCGCCATGATCGAGACCGACATCGAGATCGAGATGAGCGACGGCGTGGTGCTGGTGGGCGACGTGTCCTATCCGACCGACCTCGCGACCGGCGCGCGCGCGTCCGGTGAGTTTCCCGTCATCCTCACGCTCAACCCGTACGGTGCAGCGTTCGGCGCGTCGTACGGCGAGATCTTCGTGACCCACGGGTACATCTTCGTCTCCGTCGACGTGCGCGGCACCACGCGGTCGGGCGGCGGGGTGCACGACCTGTTCTCGCCTCGCGAGGCGATGGACGGCGCCGAGGTCGTGTCGTGGGTCGCGAAGCTCGAGGGCTCCGACGGTAGAGTCGGTCTACAGGGCTGCTCTCAACTCGGGATCAACCAGCTCGAAACGGCGAGTCAGCTCGCCCCGGACTCGCCGGTGAAGGCGATGATTCCGGCCTGTCCTTCGGGCGACTTCTACCGCGATACGGCGTTCGATAACGGCATCCCGAGCTTGACGGCCAGCTTCCTCGTGCCCGACTCGGCGATGGGAGATGACACCGCCTACTATCGCGAGTACTGGCGGGCGCGCGATCGCGTCGCGCGCGCGCCTGCGATCGCTCACGCGGACATCCCACTGCTGCTGTGGTCCGGCTGGCACGAGCCCGGCGCGCTCGGTTCCTTCGAGCTCTACACCGTATTGCAGAACGTCGCGGCTGGCCGGTCCGCGAACGCACCGGTCGCGGAGGGCCAATCGGTCAGCGGCAAGTATCAGGTCATCATCGGCGATTGGGCACACGGGGGAGGGCTCGACCTCGGGATCGAGCTGCAGTTCTACGATACGTGGATCAAGGGCATCGACACGGGCATGTCCAAGGACACGAACACGCCTCTGCATCTCGCGGAGCTCGGCGGCACGCGGCGCTGGATCAACGCGCGCTGCTATCCGCTCGTCAAACGCTACACGCCGTTCTTCCTGTCCGCTGGCGGCGCGCTCACCTCGGCCGCGGACAGCGACGCGGATCAAGACGAGCTCCGCTGGGTGCCGCAAGCCGCGCCCGCCGATACCGTCGAGTACGCGAGTGAGCCTTTCGCCGATGGGGCGATGCTCGCAGGGCCGCTGACCGCACAGCTGCAGGTGACCTCTTCCAACACCAACCTGCAGATGTTCGTCGAGGTCTTCGATCGGCCGCCGAGCGGCGCGCTCGCCAAGATCGGCTTCGGCAGCATCATCGGTGCCTTACGGCGGAGCGATCCGGAAAAGTCCTGGACCGACGAGAGCGGTTTGCCTACCAGACCTTTTCTCGCGCTCGACGAGCACCAACCGATGACGGCTGGCGAGCGGACGCAGCTGGACGTCCCACTGGGACCCACGGTCTGGTCGATCGAGCCCGGGCACAGCATCGTCGTACGCATCTCGACGCACCCGGCCGACGACGACTGCTTGGGCGTGCTCACGCCCCCGGTTGGCTGCTACCCGACGAAGCCCATGTTGGATACCTTGCCCGGCGGCGTCTACGACCTTCATCTCGGCGGAGAGCTCGGTTCGCTGATCAGTCTTCCCTTGCTCGATCACGGAACCTTTGCGGCGATCAAGACTGCCTCCTCCCCAACTGGAGCCGCCGAATACCCGCTTCCCATCGACTGGTGAAGCTCGCAGTTTTCGGCTGAGTTGCAGCCTTGCCCGTGCGGCACGGGCGTGAGGCTTCCAGCGGGCCCGCGGCGAGTGGGAGCACCTTCATAAGGGCTACCTCGATGGGGAGGTCTTCTGGGACGCTGCTCATTCCGGCAATACGTTCTTCCTGTTCGACGAGCTGCGTTACGACGATGCGGGTAACGTGCAGAGCCGAAAGGATCTGAATGGACATCGACGAGGCCTACCACTATGACGAGCCGCAGCCCCATACCTTGAGCAGGGATGGAACGAACACATACCACTTCGACGGCTCGGGAAACCGGATCGAGAAGAGCGGCCCTGCGGACACGACTCACTACGTCTATACGCCGTTCGAAAAACTCGAGCGGGCGTGGGTCGCTGATTCGGCTGGCAGCCACGACCTCGCCGCTTACCAGTACGACGCGTTCACGAGCCGCGTGCGGCGCGAGTCGGCGGAAGGGACGACGATTTACGGATCTGGACTTTACGAGCGTCGAGACAATGTCGGCTCGCGGCCGACCGACCACATCTACAGAGTCCCTCGGCGAAGGGCTCAATCGCTATTCCTACGTGTTCAACAATCCACTGCGGTATGTGGATCAAGTGGATACGCGGCGGCCGATGCCTGCAGCGAGTGCGTGTTCACCGAAGGCAGCACGGTCACAGTCGTGCTTCCGCCGCGCTTCGAATTCTCGGGCCCGCTGACCGCACGAAGCTCGCACTTCTCGAATCAAAATCCTTTCCCGGTGTCGCCGCTCCAGACCAACGGGCCGGACCCAGCGGATGCGGCTCGGGCCGCGCACGAAGCGGAGGTGCTCGCGGCTCACATGGGTCCGCTAGGTGCGGGGGCAACTGCGTCAATGCCGTCTCCGCTTTCCTGAACAGTGTGCGCACCAGAACGTTGCAGACCGCCGCTACCCAGGTGGCGCACAACGGCGGGCGCATCGCCGTGGCGCTCGAGCAGCTCTCCGCTCAGACGGGTGCCAGGTTCGGCATGCGTCAGTTCAACACGCTCGCGACCGGACGGGCTCAGCAGTTGTTCGCGGTGTTCCCAGGAAGCAACCCGAAGATGGCGAGCCACGTGCTGGTCGGCATCGTCACCAACGGCAAGAAGATGCTGTACGATCCCCAGACTGGAGCCCGGGTCACAACACTAGCGGACTTCGGCAACTTCACGGCGTATCCGCTAATCTTCTGAGCCCACGGCTACGGCGAGCGGTGCAACGCAATCTGGGTCGCTGCTGATGCGACTCTACGACTGGTGGCGCGACCCGGGGTCGAGCTCGGGTCGCCCGGACTTTCTCTCCACTGACCTGAAGTACGACACCGGCACGCCGGGTCTCGAGGACGACGATTTCGTGTGGTGGGTGAAGCAGAAGCCGCCGTGGCGCGATCTACTCGTGTTCGGCATGCTCGAGCAGAAGGACGGCGGCGCTGGTATTCGGGGCATCGACGGCACCACCGAGCTCAGACAGCGCGTGTCCTGGTTCGTGGAGGCCAGGGACGGGCGCATCTCGCGGATTGT
>DATHEN010000359.1:0-4610 GCA_035318565.1 Polyangiaceae bacterium | reverse complement strand
CTTGACGAGATGTCCGGCAACATTCCTGGACGAGCCAGGGCATGCTCCGCGCCGACACGGCCCAGCACGAACGGCGGCGCGAGCGCAGAGACTTCGGCGAACGCATGCCATTTGTGCGTCTCGAACAGCACGTCGGAGCCGATCACCAAACGCAGCGCCCAATCCGGGTGGCGCTCGCGCAGAGTTTGAAGCGTGCGCAGCGTGAAGCTCGGTTGTCCCAGCTCTTGCTCGATATCCGAGATTTCCAGGCGCGGCAGCCAGCCGAGTGCACGGCGGCACATCTCGAAGCGCTCCGCGAACGGCGCGTGAGACACCTTCAAGGCGTGATCGAACACCGGCACCACCAGCACGCGGTCGAACCGAGCCACGGACAGCACGTACGAGATCGCCAGCACGTGCGCAACGTGCGGCGGATCGAAGCTGCCGCCGAAAAATCCCACGTTCACTGATCGCTCGTCACTTTCAGCTTGGTGCCGCGCGAAGCCAGGAGCAGCTGGCGTGACTGCTCGTGGCCCGCGCCGTCGAACAACGTGAGGTGAATGCCGTCCTCGTGGTCTTCGAGCGTCATGATGCCGGCGTCCGGAAACGAGCCCGGCGACAAGAACCAGCGCGAGCCCACCTGTTTGACGAGCGGCGTCTGGCTCTTGCCGAATACCAGCAGTGAAGCGGGCAAGATGTCCTCTTCGTCGAGATCGGCTTTGTCATAGATCATGACCGCGACCTTGCCATTCAAAATTTCGATGACGCGCGTGCCGTCGCCCGGCAGCGATTGAAATACCTTCAGACACCGTCGCTCGCGCTCCGCTTCGAGAAACGCGTCGATCTGTTCGTGGCTGGCGTGGATGCAGCGCTCCGCCGCGCGCCCCCAGAGGGCGCCGTCGTCGGGATCGCCTCCTACGAGCTCCTCCGCCCAGCGCCGGATCACGGTGTCGATGGCGGTATCGACTCCCAGGTAAATGGCTCGATCCACTGCAATGTCCTGCCGCAGAAAGCGCGCCGCGCGATCCAGGGCGGCTTCACGGTTTCGAGCGGGACCGAGCAAGCCGAGGCGCATGTTGCTCCGAACACGCTACCATGACAGCGTGCCGCGCCGCATCAAGCCCATTCGGAATCCGGTGCACTTCGAGCACGATGGAGACGTCGTGGAGGCCGAGCGCGGGGAGTCGCTCGCAGCGGCGCTGATCGCTAGTGATCGCTTGGTCGTCGGACGCAGCCCCAAGCTGCATCGCCCACGTGGACCCTACTGCCTGGAAGGGGCCTGCGAAGGCTGCCTGGCGCGCGTCGACGGCGTACCCAATGTCATGACGTGCCGGAGCGTGGCGCGGGGTGGCGAGCAGGTGGCGACGCAGAACGTGCTCGGGTCCCGCCAAGTCGACCTCTTGCGTGCGACGGACTTCCTCTTTCCGCATGGGATCGATCACCATCGTTTGTTCGCGGGCGTGGCCGGAGTGTCCAGCATGGTCCAAGCCTTCGCGCGGCGGGTGGCGGGATCCGGCACCTTGCCGGACCGTCCCAGCGCGCGCGGGCGAGCCGCTCGGAGCCGCGTGCGTCACCTGGTGATCGGAGCGGGCGCGGCGGGGCTTTCAGCGGCGATCGAGCTCGGCAAGAGCGCCTGGCTCGTCGATGACGGCCTGCATCCAGGGGGCTCGCTGGCAGCGCTCACGCCGGCTCTGGCACGCGAGTTGACTGCGCGTGCGCGGCAACGTGGGGTACGCATCTCTACCCGCTCCACGGTGCTCGGCCTGTATCGACCAGCAAGCGGCGCACCCGCGCTGCACGCGCTGGTCGCGACGCCGGCTCGCATGCACCACGTGGTTCCGGAGCGCATTCTCGTCGCCAGCGGCGCGCACGCCAGCTGCACGGCCTTCGGTAACAACGATTTGCCCGGCGTGTGGTCGGCGCGGGCCGCCCTGATGCTGCTGCGCCGGGGCATCCTCGTCGGCGAGCGCGTCGTCATCGTCGGCAGCGGGCGCTTCGCGGAAGAGTTCGAACGGAGCACGCGCGCGCTCGCGCCGTCGATCCAGCGCATAGCCAGCGAATCTCTGATCCGCGCCACCGGCCGCTCTCAGGTTACGGGCGTCGTGGTCGGCGCGCACGGCGACGAGCAGAAGCTCGCTTGCGATGCGCTGCTCGTCGAGGGGAGCTATGCGCGGAGCCTCGAGCTCGTGAGTCAAGCCGGCGGACAGCTCGAGTATCGCGCGAACACGGGCTTCGTTCCCGTGCTCGACGAGAACGCGCGCGCAGCGCCCGGGGTCTATTGCGCGGGACACGCCGCTGCTTCCGCGCTCGGCAGCGGCGAGGATGGCCGGCGGATGGGCGTGTATCTAGCTCGGCTCTGAGCTGCTCTCAGTTCTCGACCAAGGTGCCGAACAGCGCCAGGCCACCCGCCACGAAAGTGACGTCGAACACGAGCATGAGCTGGACGTAGTCCCAGAGCTCCAGCGCCGGCGTGCCACCCAAGAGCTCACGCGTTGCGGCCACCGCAGCCAGCAAGGTCGGCGACAGCAGCGGAAAGAGCACGATGGAGAGCAGCAGATCGCGGGCGCGCGTGCGTACGGTCATGGCGCCGAACAAGGTGCCGCTCGCGGCAACGCCCGGTGTAGCGGCCAGTGCGATCAGCGCGAAGCCGCCGAACACCTCGCTCGGCTCGAGCGCGAAGAGCAGCGCCGCGGCGGGCATCACCACGAGCTCGACGATGCACAGAAACGTGAGCACTCCGAGCGCCTTGCCGGCGAAGATCGCGCTGCGCGACACCGGAGAGATCAACAGGCCCTCGAGCGCGCCTTCCTCGCGTTCACGCTGCCAGGTGCGGCCGAGCGCCAGCACCGCGGCAAACGCAATCGACAACCAGATGACACCGGAAGCGACCAGACGCCGCGTCTCGGGGCCGCCGTAGAACGCGAGCGACGCCATGATCACGACCAGCAGCGCGAAAAAGCTGCTCGTCGTCACGACCTCACCCGTCGAAAGCTCGATGGTCAGGTCTTTGCGGTACAAAATCAGCGTTTGCCGGAGCCAGCCCGGCGGCTCGGCCGCACTCGGCCGTACCGAAGTCGTTGCCGTCGCGTGCGCCGGTTCCGCCATGCGTCCGGCATTCTACACGGCCGCCCCCAAGAGCCGGTGATTAGTCGCGCCGCGCTGCGTAAGAAGCTCCGCGACAAAACCGCGCGCGCGGCCGGACTCCAGCGTGTCGCGCTGCAAGGTCTGTGTTAACGGTTCGCGCATGGCAGTCGCTACCATCGAGCACACTCTCAATTGCAACGTAGACACTTTTTGGGACAAAATTTTCTTGAACAAGGAGTTCAACGACCAGCTCTACAAGCAGGTGCTGCGCTTTCCCGCGTTCAACGAAGTGAGCCGCGAGGAAACGGGTGACGAAATCCGCCGCGTCATCGAGGTCACGCCGGACGTCGGCGAGCTCCCCGGACCCATACGCAAGGTCGCGGGCGACAACATGAGCTACGCGGAAGAAGGCGCGTTCGACAAGAAGGCGAAGCGCTACAAGCTCAAGATCAAACCGAACGCGCTGGCCGACAAGCTCTTCATCTCGGGCGAGATGTGGGCAGAGCCGGCGGGTGACGGCAAGATTCGCCGTATCTTCAAGGCGGACGTCACCTGCAAAGTCTTCGGCATCGGAGGCATGATCGAGAAGCGGATCATCTCCGACATGCAGAAGAGTTACGAGACCGCCGCTAAGTTCACGAATCAGTACATCGTCGAGAAGTCGCTGTAAGAAGCGCCGCTCGGGCCAGTGAGCTCAGCCGGGGGGGCGGGAGCTCACTGGCTGCTCGCGTGTCGCAGAAAGCTCAGCTCGGGCGTGCTTCGCGCGGCTTGGCCTTCTTGGCTGCCGGCTTCTTCTTGGCTGCAGCGGGCTTGGCAGTCGCCTTCGCGTCCGCCTTTTCCTGGCTGCGCTTTGCGCGGCGAGCCGAGGCGCGCTGCATGTCGAGCAGCCGGGGCAACGGGTAGCCTTCGAGCCGGGTCTTGTAGCCGGCGTCCTTGGCGCGCTTATCGAGATCCAAGATGGAGCTGACGAGCTTGTCACGGCTCCCGAACTCCTTCTTGGCCTCGGTGAGCACCTCGAACAGGCGCAGCAATTTGGCGTTCGACACCCGGGCCAGGCCCTTGGTGTCGTTCACGCGATCGAGCCAGAGCGCTTCCGTGGCGAGACCCTGCACGGCCTCGACGAGCTTCTCTTTGCTCTTGAACTGCTCTTTGACTCGTACCAGCGGCGTCTTTTTCATGTCTTCATCACCCGGCGGGGGCGGCTTTCTAGCAATGGGAGCCGCCATCCGCAACTCTCACCCGGACACGGCGAAAAAATTGCCCCCGCACGCACGCTGCGAGGCTGATCCGGCCAGAGTCCATCGACTCGCCCGGCTCTTGATGGTAACGGCGCGAGCAGCATGGCTCCGAGAGTGCGTTTTGCCCCATCGCCCAGCGGCTACCTGCACATCGGAGGGGCTCGCACCGCCTTGTTCAACTGGCTCTGGGCCCGAAACCAGGGCGGTCGCCTCATTCTGCGCGTGGAAGACACGGACCAGGAACGCAGCAGCCTGGACAGCGTTTCAGCGATCCTGGACGCCCTGAAGTGGCTCGGGCTCGACTGGGAC
>DATHEN010000358.1:0-4038 GCA_035318565.1 Polyangiaceae bacterium | reverse complement strand
GTGATCGCGGCGGTGCACGGCTATTGTCTGGGCGGCGGTATCGGTCTGGTGGGTAACGCGGACGTCATCGTGGCCTCCGAGGACGCGACGTTCGGCTTACCCGAAGTAGACCGCGGAGCGCTGGGCGCGGCGACGCACCTGGCTCGGCTCGTGCCACAGCACAAGATGCGCGCCATGGTGTACACCGGTGCGCGCGCCACGGCGGCAGAGCTGCACGCCTTCGGCTCCGTGCTCGAAGTGGTGCCCGCCGCGGAGCTGCGCGAGAGCGCACTGAAAATTGCGCGTCAGATCGCCACCAAGAGTCCCACCGTGATCCGCGCCGCCAAGGAATCGTTGAACGGCATCGATCCGGTAGATGTGAAGCGCAGCTACCGTTACGAGCAGGGCTTCACCTTCGAGTTGAACCTTTCCGGCGTGTCGGATGAAGCACGCGCCGCGTTCGTCGAAAAACGCGACGCGAAGTTCGAGAAGTGAGCGAGCCTTTGGATTTCACCGGCAAAGTGGTCGTCGTCACGGGCGGCACGCAAGGCATTGGACGCGGCATCGCCGAGCGCTTTCTGGAAGCGGGCGCCAACGTGATCGTTTGTGCGCGCACAGCCGACGCGAAACCGCCGGCAGCTGCCGGCAAGGAAGCGCTGTTCGTGGCGGCGAACGTGCGCAAGCTCGAGGAGATCGAGCGCGTCGTTGCCCTGGCCACGGAAAGGTTCGGGCGTCTCGACGTGCTGGTGAACAATGCCGGCGGTTCACCGGCGGCAGATGCGGCCAGCGCCTCGCCGCGTTTTCTCGCCAGCATCATCGACTTGAACCTGACCGCGCCGCTGTTGTTCGCGCAGCGCGCCAACGCCGTGATGCAAGGTCAGGCCGAGGGCGGCGCTATCGTGAACATCGCGAGCGTCAGCGGTACGCGCGCCTCGCCGGGCACAACGGCTTACGGCGCCGCGAAAGCCGGCCTTCTGAATCTCACGCAGTCGCTGGCCGTGGAATGGGCACCCAAGGTGCGGGTCAACGCCATCACCGCCGGCATCATTCGCACCGAGCGCGCCGAGCTCCATTACGGCGACGAGGCCGGCGTTCGCGCAGTGGAAGCGACGATTCCGCTCGGGCGCATGGGCGAGCCGCGCGACATAGCCGACGCCTGTCTGTACCTGGCGTCACCACTCGCGGGCTACGTGAGCGGCGCCGCGCTTTTGGTGCACGGCGGCGGCGAGCGCCCCGCGTTCCTGGAAGCGGCGAAGACGAAGGCGTAGCGAGCGCGCCTATTGATCACGGACCGTGGAGCACGAGCCCGGCCGGAACAGCATCGCGGTTGGGCGACCCAGTCCGAAAGGCTCACTCAGCGAACGCATAGCTCGCAGTGGTCGCCACGATGTCCGAGATCTCTCGAGCGGCGAGCAGATCGAATTCGGTGACTCCGGGCGAAAGTCCCGCGGTCGACGTGATCTGTACGACGCGCGTGAGCGTCGTGCCGGCCGCGACGTTCGGGACATACCCCAGGCCAGTTGAGTAAGGGCTCGGAGGATCGGGCAGCGTGATTGTCAGCCCGAAGGGCAGGGGGTCTGCTCCCGGAACCGAAAATGGGGCAGCACCGTAGGTAACACCGAACGGCGTGCATCCCGCACTGTCGTTGTTGGCGATCGTGAGCGTGTAGTCAACGGCCGTGCCGAGCGGCACGGGCTCGCTCTGGGTAGGGGTTATGCTGATTGTTAGTGGGCGGCGCGTACAAGGCGGCTCTCCGGCTAGCTCGAGCTGGGTGCTCGTGCGCACCAAGTTTGCGAGGAGCTGCGAGAGGTCGGGCAAGTACAGCGCGTTGACGGTGCCGGCTTCGACGGAATAGGTGCCCGGAACTAGGTCTGGCGGAGCGCTCAGCACGAACGGCGCCCGCACGGTCTTGCGGGGTTTGATCTCGATCTGACCTGCACGGATAAAATTCTGCACCACAATGGTCGGGATCTCGGGCGGAAATGCGGTGATAAAGCGCGAGCTGCCCGTATAGAGGAAGGTCGAGGGGCCGCAGCTCGGGGCATCGTTGTTGGTGATGACCGCGTAGTAGGTGAAGCCTTCGTCGTAGCTGGCTGGGCCGCTGACTGCGGGCTCGATGCGAATCGTGGGGAGTGTGCGCGTACAGGGCCGCAGGGCGTCGCTCGATTGCGCCTCCTCGAGCTGGTCGGTGGGCTCTCCTGCACAAGCTCCCAGGATCGCTGCACTCGTGATCACGGCAAATGACAGGCGGCGCCTTGGGGCTCCTCGGTAACGTGCATGTGAGGACCAGACAAACGCTTTGAGAGAAGACGCAAACTCCAGCATGACGCCTCGCGGAACAGAGCGAGAACACCCTCGCGCATTCATAATGTCCGGGCGCCCGGTTCCCGATCAAGGATCGCGTCGTAGAAAATTGCGCCAGCGACGTACACACGTCCGCGCTCGGGCCGGGGCCCGTTGAAACGACGGCTCACTGATCGCGGACCGTGGAGCACGCCCCTGGCGTGTCGCGGCGAGTGAAGCTCGTGTATGTGACCGGCCCCTGCGAGTAGTTGTAGAAGCCGAACTTGCCGTTCCGGTACGTGCTGTCTTCCACGGACCAGGACGCGAGCTGTGTCGGCGCGCCGCCATCCGCCGCGTTTTGCTGCACTCGGATACGGAAGCTACCGGGGTGGAACTCGAGGAAGAACGCGTAGCTCGTGTTGAAGTTCCAGGGGATGCTGTTGCGGAGCGGAACGCCGTTCTGCTTGAGGACCTGCACGTTGACCGAGCCGGCCGTAGGCCACAAATCGTTCGTGGAGAGCTGAATCAGAGGGGTGCTCGCGTCTGGTCCGGCGTCGCTGCCGCCTTCGAGTGGCAGCCCTCCGTCGGCGAACGCGCCGAGATTGACGACTTTGAGGCTCATGCCCACGCTCGCGGCGTCCTGCGTGGCTCGCTTCCAGTCGAACAGGTAAAAATGGCCACGATCCTGATAGCCGAAGACGAAGCCGACGAAGTCGTCATCTCCATCGGCATTCGTCATGCTCCAGCCGCCTTCGATGGCAGTATCGGTCACCTCGAAGTCCGACAGCAGAATGGACGCATCCGCGTTGACGGTCTGCGTCGCGCTGAATGCGCCAGCGTCGGCGCGCACCCAGTTGGCGACGGGCTGCGAGCCTAGCGCGTACTGAACGACGCCCCACGTGCTCAGATCCACCGGATCCTTTCCCGCCTCGCCGCAGGCAGGGCCACACACGTAAACGCTGCGTTGACTTTGAGTCGTATTGCCGGCTGCGTCTCGCGCCGAATACGTGACGACGAAACGACCGGGCCCGGTGGTCGTGATCTGATTCGCTCCAGTCGCGGTCACCGACACGGCGCCATCGCTGTTGTCGGTGGCCGAAGCGCCGGGGTCGGTGAAGCTGCCGCCGCAATCGACCACGACTTCCGGCGGGCCGTTCAGTGTGATGACCGGGCCGGTGGTGTCCGAGCCGTCGGGCGCGGAATCTGCTGCGTCGCTGCCGGAATCGCCGAGCGGGTTTCCGGAATCTCGCGCGTCGCTACCTGAATCCACGGTCTGGTTACCAGAATCCCGCGCGTCGCTGCCGGCGTCGCTCGGTCGCTGTCGCGGGCTCGTGTCGTCATCCCCACCGCAGCTGGCTACGGCAGCACCCCACGCCAAGATCAACGCGCCCACGGACAGCTTAGACTTCACCAGCATCCGCCGTTTTTACGGCGAGCTTTCGACTTGCGTCAATCCTTCTCAGGGCGCCGGCGCAACGCCTGTTCCCCATACGTCACGAAAGGCGACCTGCACCGCTCCGCCGTTCGCGGGCCGGTAATTCACTCGCAGGCGCATCCCCGCAGGCAAGGGCGCCGTTGGCTCGAACGCGATGGTTACGGCACAGAACGAGGTCACCGCTGGCGGCAGCTCGGTACTCTCCGCGCTTTCGATGTCGGCCAGGCTCAGCTCTCGAACGGCGCTCATCAGCGCGCCGCTCTGGCACGAGGTACTCACGAGCTTGAAGGGCGGCGCAATGCCGAGGGTCGCCTGGTCAACGGTTTCCAAAACTGCAGAGT
>DATHEN010000357.1:0-3752 GCA_035318565.1 Polyangiaceae bacterium | reverse complement strand
GGCGCGCCGGGCGGGGAAACCAAGGAGGAAGTGGGTTCGCCGCAGCCGACGGCTCCCCAAGCCGAATCGTTCGACACCAGCTTTGGTGAGAACGGCAGCGGAATCGCCCGGGTGAGCTTCGGCAACGATGACGGCGGCAGTTTCTCGGACGTCCAGCTGCGTGGCCAAGACCTGGTACTCGCGGGGACGGGCTTTGGCGGTCTCGGCGGGAGTCGCTTCGCCGTGACGCATCTGACTGCAGGCGGAGCACTCGATCCCGAGTTCGCTGGAGGCACACTCGTGAAGCTCGGCTTCGCGGGCTCCACCGGATCGTACGCATATGCCGTTGGCGTCGGCCAACAGAGCACGGGAAGCACCGTTGCACTCGGGTGGCACGAGCTCGGAGTCAACCCCGGCAACATCGCGCTGGCCCGTTGGTCGGATGACGGCAGTGCGCATGATTTCACGGGCGGTTCGAACGGCAAGCTCGAGCTCGACCTGGGCGGAGCGGAGCAGATCGAGGACGGCTTGGTCCTGCCGGACGATCATTTGCTCCTCGCCGGTCAACGCGACGGCCAACTGCTCGTGGTTCGAATCACTCCGGACGGCCTCCTGGAT
Source organism: Polyangiaceae bacterium (assembly GCA_035318565.1). Taxonomy (GTDB): domain Bacteria; phylum Myxococcota_A; class Polyangia; order Polyangiales; family Polyangiaceae; genus DATDJP01. The sequence continues at coordinate 3,155 of DATHEN010000357.1, read as the reverse complement.
CCCAGCTTTGGGGGAACCGGCTACGTGACGCTCGCATGGGAGAGCGAGGCCGGCGCATCGGCGCTTGCCGTAGACGCCGAGAACCGCATCGTGGTCGTGGGGCAGGTCGGCGCTGAAGGACAGCGCGACGTCACGGTGGCGAGGCTGCTCGACGATGGACATCTCGACTCGAGCTTCGGCAGTGGCGGCCGGGTGCGCGTGGTTCGAGCCGCTTCCGATGATCGTTCGGCAGCGCTGAGCGTCCAGCAGGACGGGAGTGTGCTGGTGGCGGGCGATACTCGAACCGCAGCGCAGCGAGAGCTCCTGCTCATCCAGCTGACCCCCGACGGCTCACTGGATACGACCTACGGTAGCGGCGGCAGCGCTGTGCTCGCCACGGGCTTCGGCGACGACACCGCGGAAGACGTCCTGGTCATGGCCGATGGCCGCGCACTGGTCGCGGCCAATGCCCACGCCGGCGGCACGACGCAGCCCACGCTGATACGGCTCAGCTCCGCTGGCAAAGCGGACCCGAGCTTCGGCGAAGGCGGCATTCTCGCTCTGAATCTGGGGGAGTATGGTCGCCTGGAACGCGTCCTCGCCTACCCTGGGGGGCGAGTTCTGGTCACGGGAGGCGACGAAGGCATGACCCCGGGACCTGGAACATACGGCGTAGTCGCGCGCATCTGGCTGTAGCTACGCGAGCGGACCCGGCCACTCGAAGCGCCGTTCGTGCTCCGCTGGCTGTCCGATGCGCAGGCGATCCATCGCTTCGTTGGCCAGTCGATCGACGTGCTCGTTGCCGGCGTGGCCGGAGTGCCCGGCAACCCAGCGGAACGTGACAGCGCGCACACTCAGCAGCGCATCCAGCTCCTGCAGTAGGTCGAGGTTTTTCAGCGGGTCTCCTTTGCGGCGCCAGCCGTTCGCCTTCCAGCCGCGCATCCACTTCGTGCAGCAGCCGATCAGGTACTTGCTGTCGCTCAGCACCACGATCCGCGCTCCCTCCGCCTTGATGGCGCGCAGCGCCTCGATCGCCGCGCGCATTTCCATGCGGTTGTTGGTCGTCTCGGCTTCCCCTCCCCCGCGTTCGAGCGCGCTGCGGCTCTTCACGTCCACCAGCGTGAACGCCCAGCCGCCGATGCCCGGATTGCCACGGCAGCCGCCGTCGGTAAATGCCACGACTTCCCGCACGCGCCCGTAGTTAGCGCAGCGCAGCAGCGACGAAAAGAGCTCTAGTCGAGTGCCGTCAAGTCGTACGTCTGGGACAAGAGGGCGTCGCGCTCGTCGGGTGCGCGCTCAGCGAGCAAAGATAAGAACTCGACTCCGGTGCCCGCGCGGATGATCCGCGGCGCAGTGCCGGCGAACGCCTGAGCCACGACTTCGCGCGCGAAGTCCTCCGCCGGCATGGGATTGTCCTGAGAGGCGTTGGCGCGCCGCTGAATGCCGTTGTAAGCGCGCTGATAGCGCGACGACGGCGCGGCGTAGCGCCCGATATCGCGCGAACCCGAGCTGGCGATGTTCGACTTCACTCCGCCCGGCTGCACGACCACTATGTCGATGCCGAACGGCTTCACCTCCATGCGCATCACTTCGGACAACATGTGAAGCGCGCTCTTGGAGGCGCAGTACGCCGCAGCAAAGGGGGTCGGCAGCACACCCGCGATGCTACCGATGTTGACGATGCGACCCGCGCGCCGCTCGGCCATGTGCGGGAACACCGCTTGCGCGACCGCGAGCGCGCCGAGCACGTTGGTTTCGAGCAGGCCGCGCACGGCGTCGAGCGGCGTCTCCAGAATCGGACCGAACACGTTGACGCCTGCATTGTTGATGACCGCGTCGATGCGACCCGCGCGAGACAGCAGCGTGCCGACGGCGCTGTCTATCGACGCTGGGCTCGTGACGTCTAGCTCCAGCGTGTGAATGCCGTGTCCTTCGAGATCGGCGATGCTACCGAGCTGGCGAGCAGACGCGAAAGTCTGATGACCGCGTCCAGCGAGCTCGCGTGCGAGCGCGCGCCCGATGCCCGTTGAACAGCCGGTAACGAGCACGACCTGACCTTCGAGCGTTGCCATGGTGGGCGGCAGCATAGCTCACGGCCGGCGCTGGGCGCCTGGCCTGCAAAGCTAGCCCTACTGGCGGATAAAGCTGGTCCTGCGCCGTGCCCTTGAATTCTTCCGTGGACGCCGGAAGCTGAGCTTCGCCGTACGCTTCCTGGCCGCTGGGGTCAGCGCACCCAGTACGACAAGGGTGCTAGTCTGATCTAGCCGTTCATGACGACGTTCTGTTCTGCGCGCCTGCTCAAACCCTTCATGAGACTGGCAACGTCTCGGGCGGAGGCGCGCGCGGCGGTACCGAGCGAGTTCTGGTCGGCAAACCCGGACTCGCGCGTTTCGCTCGAGAGCGCACACGGCATGCTCGCACGCGGCGTGGAGCTGATGCGGGATGACGAGCTCGGCTTGCGCGTGGGCGCGGCCATGCACTTCGGAGACGGCGGGGCGTTCGACTACGCGTTGCGCTCGGCAGCGACGTTGCGGGGGTCACTGAATGTCGCCACGAAGTACAGCGGCCTCCTCGCCGACCGCTTTCGAGTGACGCTCGAACGCTGGCACGGCCGCTGTGTGCTGCGCATGGACGATGAAATGGACTGGCCGCGCGCGGCCGGCGACTTCGCCGTGAGCGCTTTCTACAAGACTCACTTGGCGGGCGAGCTGCCCTCCGCAGTCGGGCTCGAGTGTTGGTTTCCCTATGCCACACCGCAGAATCTGGAGCTCTACGAGCGCGTGCTGCCGGGTGCACGCCTGCGTTTCGGCGCAGCGTTCTTCGGTTTCGTCCTCGACGCCCAGTACGAAGACTTGCCGCTGCCCGGGGCGGACGCCGTGCTGCACACGCTACACTGCCAGCGCCTGGATGCGCTGCTGACACGCCTGAACACGTCTCGCAGCCTGAATCACGACGTGCGACACCTGCTCAAGCAGATGCTGCGCGTGCAAACCTCCCCCGCGGCGGCGGACGTCGCCCGTGAGCTTCATGTCAGTCAGCGCACGCTGGCGCGGAAGCTCGAGCGCGAAGGCACGACCTTCACCCAGGAGCTCGACGGCGCGCGGCGGGAGCTGGCGCTCGCCCTGATGCGAGACGCCGAGGTCTCTCTCACCGAGCTCGCCTTTCAGCTGGGATTC
>DATHEN010000356.1:0-2817 GCA_035318565.1 Polyangiaceae bacterium | reverse complement strand
GACCCCTGGGACGCCCTGGAGCAGCAAACTGCCGCCGCGCCGGCGTAGAGCACGCCCGAGCCGTTTACGGATCTCGTCCAGCTGGCCTTCGCGCCCGACCAGCGTCGGGGTCGACAGATAGGCCTGCGAAACCAGGAGCTGCTCATCGATGGGTAGGTCGGCAATGGCGCTCAAGCGTTCCATGACCTCGGCCGCGCTTGCCGGACGGTGCTGCGGATCCTGAGCTAACAGGTCCAAAATCAGCGCATCCAGCGCCGACGGGATCCCTGGCACGAGCTCCGAGGGCGGCGGCGGCTTGGATTGCCAAAGATCGATGAGGTGGCCCGCGTCGCGCGCAGGGTAGGCGTGGCGGCTGGTCAGCGCGTAGTAGAGGGTGGCTCCGAGCGCATACAGATCGGTGCGCGCGTCGAGCGGCTGTGAATGGAGCGCTTCGGGCGCGCAAAAGGGCAGCGTGCCGACCCATTCGCGACTCGGCCCCATCGGCGTCATTGCGCCAAAGTCGATGAGCTTGGCCATGCCATTGCCCGTACAACGCACGTTGCGCGGGCTGAGATCGCGGTAGACCATTCGGCGCGAATGCAAGAGTGACAGCGCAGAGCACACGTCGCTGAGCAGAGCGCACGCTTTCCGATAGTCGATGGGCGCCAAGCGCTGCAGGTCACCGCCGTCGAGGAGCTCCATGGTGTAGTAAGGGCCTTGCTCCTCTACGCCATAGTCATAAGCGCGAACCACTCTGGGATGGGCGAGGCGCGCGAGCGTCAGGTACTCGCGTTCGAAGAGCGCCATGTCGCGCTGCTCTTGGGATGAGGCGCCGATCATGCGTTTCAGCGCCAGGGCCTGCCCGGTCGCGCTGTCCAGCACTTGGTAAACGATCGCCATACCGCCCTGGCCGAGCGTGCCGACCACGCGATAGCGATTCGCCACCCATTCGTCGGTTTCGGGCGCGCCCAGTTCGTTCATTTGCATCCCCATTTCGACCTCTCGACAACACCGGGCGCTTACCGCGTGACCTACCGCGCCCCGCCTCGCGCAATCCAAGACAAGGATGCCACGATCTCTCGGGGCGGGCAGGGTTCTGTCCGCGCGATCTGCACGGCTGGCAATGGGCGTCGCTCCGATACGCACCGAAAGCGCGATGTGGGAGCACCACCGTCAAGGTGGGTAGACGCTCGGACGCGGTTCGGACAATGTGCGGGAAATGAGGAGAGTGTGATGCAGAGTCGGTATTGCTTGTTCTCGGCTGGTCTGATTGGGCTCGGCGTTGCTGCTGGCATGGCTGCATGTGGCGGGTCGCAGGCGGCTCCCGAAACCCCTGCCGAACCCATTGCAACGGTGTCGCCGCCCGTTGCGCCTCCGGAGACCACCGGAGAACCGAGCGCAGACGTCGGCGCAACCGACGCCGGCGCTGGGCCGGCCAAGGTCAAGTTCGACGATCTGAGCAAGGATCAGCAGAAGGCGTACATGAAGGACGTCGTGCTCCCCAAGATGAAGGAGACGTTCCTCTCCTTGAACGCGAAGCGCTACGCGGACATGAACTGCATGACCTGTCACGGTCCGGACGCGAAGAAGGGCAAGTTCGAAATGCCCAACCCGAAGCTGCCCAAGCTCGATCCCAAGGACAACTTCAAAGCTCACGCCAAAGAGGCTGAGGTCGTGAAATTCATGGCCGAGCGCGTCGTCCCCGAGATGGCGGCGCTGCTCGGCGAAGAGCCGTACGATCCCGCCAAGCAAGAAGGCTTCGGCTGCTTCGACTGCCACGTGAAGAAGTAACGAGCGGCGCTGCGCTAGTTCAACTTGCGGGGATGTGCCGCACCGATGTTCGAGGTGCACGCTTCGCCGGCGAGATCCGTATCGCCAAACGTGCCGGGGCCCAACATACCGCGCGTGATCGCCTGTAAGAACGGGTGACTCGGAGCCGCGAGATCGAGCCCTTCGATGGCGACTGCACCAAAGACGACCAGGCGGCCGTCGAGGTGGGTGCACAGCACCATGCCTATGTTTTGGGTGATGTCTGCTGCCGAGTCGCGCTCCTGGCGACGCGCCGTCGAAGCCTCGGACTGAACGGAAACGCCCTCGCTCGCCTCGGCGACCTTCTGGGTCAAATCGAGTTCGAGCTCGGGGCTCGGTGGTCGATCGGAAATGCTGACGAGCAGGCGCAGGCCACCCTGAACCTTCTCGAACAAGAACCCACGGCTGCCGCGGGTTTCGCGCAGCACTAGCTCGAGCGCGCGCCGTCCGCGTTCCTCGCGATCACTGGAGCTGGCGACCAGCGATCGCGAGATGCTCTCGAACGAATCCGCTGCGAAGGCACCTGCCCCGGGACCGACGTCGAGACCGGATTGAAGTGCGAGCTGGTCCAACTTCTCGCATTGCGCGATCAATGCCGGATTGCGCGTCTGGCGGAACCAGCGCTCCATTTGTTCCTTGTGCTTGCCGAAGCTGGGAATGTCTTTCTGCAGAATCGCGATCCGCGAGCGCGCTCCGTGAATCGTGCCGAGCGTCAGCGGGTTTTGGCCGGCGCGGTGCTCGTCGGCCAGTCGATCGAGCGCGGCAGCCGCTTCCTCTACTTCGCCGAGGGCAGCGCGTGCGCGCGCGAGCTCGATGTCCAGCCTCATGTTCATGACGGCGAAGGCGCGATCCTCGGCTGGCAGGCGTTGCAAGGCATCTTCGCAGATGTTCTTGGCGCGCGCCGGATCTCCGAGGGCGTTGTAAACGGCTGCGAGCGAGCCCGTCATCCCGGCCCAACCGGCATATTGGCGCGGATTCTCTGCGTTCAGGAGCGCGTACATGCGGAGTGAGCCGGGATAGTCACCCCGA
>DATHEN010000355.1:0-2266 GCA_035318565.1 Polyangiaceae bacterium | reverse complement strand
GCGACACCAGCACCGTGATGCGACCATTCGCTGCAGCCGTCCGCGACGCGTCCGCAAGCCGCGCACGCTCGGGGTTCCCCGACACAGATATGTAGCTGCTCTCAACCAGAAGGTGGCCTCGTTGCTTTCTTGGCCGAGCGTGCGGAGTTGTTGAGTGCCCGAGAGGAGCCAACACGCCGCATGAACCTGATGCCGCGAGAGCGCCGCGTCTCGCCGCGCAGTTGGCAACGTTCGACGCGCGAGGTTTACGAACGATATCTTCTCACAGGAGCAACGTGGACTTTAGTGTGTCGTGACCACCAGCTTGTTCGCTGCTGCTTGGTATCGGTAGTTTTCTTGCGCGCGGTTGGTTGATGCCATCGTTGCTCTCTCGCGGCTCGGAAGTTCCAGACCTGAGGTATCCCCGCGAATCTTGGGGCGATTGCCAACGATTTCGATCCTTTAGCGATCGAGGGTTATCAGCGCGCACAGACTCTGATCTTCTTCGTGGTGCCAACCAAACGAGGGAGAAGAACCTGTGCGCTACGTCGAGATACTACAGGGTCTGCTGGAGGTGAATCTCCAGAGTGTCCACCGCCGCAGGAAGGCAGCAGTTTGGAGAGCCGTGCTCGCAGTGATCATCGGTGGCAAGCTTTGTCTGACGGCGCTGGGCCGAGCGTTGCCTGCAGCAACGACCGACAAGCATCGCATCAAGGCGATCGATCGACTGCTGGGCAATCGCCTACTCCATGGCGAGATACCACTGTTCTACAGAGCTCTGGCTGCTTGGCTGCTGCGAAAGACTTGCTGTCCCGTGATCGCAGTCGATTGGACCGGAGTCGGTCCGCATCACTTCGAGCTCAGTGCCAAGCTCTGCGCCGACGGGCGGGCTCTACCTTTATATTCACGGGTGTTTCTGAAAAAGCTTCAGGGCAACAGGGCGGCGCATAGAGCGTTGCTGATGGAGCTCGCGAGCATTCTACCTCCGGGCAGCACTCCCGTCTTCGTGACCGATTCGGGCTTTCACTCCAATTGGTTCGAGGACGTCGTGTGGCACGGCTGGAACTACATCGGCCGCGTTCGAGGAAGTACCCACGCCGCGGTCGATGGTCGTTGGTATAAATTGCGAGGGCTGTATCGTCGAGCAAGCAGTCGAATCAAAGATCTCGGATGGGCACTGCTGCCTTCAACAAACCTCGAATCCATCGGCTCGTGTTGTCGAAGCGACCGATTCCCAAAGGGCGCTCACGACGGACACGCCGCGGGACGCCTAGTCGAAGTAAGACCGCGCGTGACGCCTCCAAAGCTGCGCGTGAGCCATGGCTGCTCGCGACATCGCTACGAAGCAACGCGAAGTTCGTCGTGCAGACTTATGGATTGCGCATGCAAATCGAGCAATCGTTTCGAGATCGCAAGAGTTTTCGCAACGGCTGGAGCCTGCGTTCGGCCATCACGCGATCGTGCGCCCGGCTGGAGGTGATTCTGTTGCTCGCTTCGCTTGCTGAAGTCGCTGTGACCATCGTTGGCCGCGCCGTTGCGGCCAGTCCACACGCACGCCAGTTTCAAGCAAACACGGTGCGCACACGCCGGGTGTTGTCTTTCTTCTTCTTGGGCTGCCGAGCGGTACGCGCCGGTGCTCCACTCGACTGGTCCTTGCTGCTCACCGCACTCGAAACAACGCGCGAGCCAATCCATCGAAATGCCGTCAACTTCGCACCGATATGAGGGGATCCTTCAGTTCCAGACCGGGTTCGTTTGTTCTGCCGAGTACGGATCCATCTGGTCCAGACTTGAAGGATCCTCGCAAATGAGATCGGAGCGCAACGATTTGATCGATCGCGCGCGCGCGGCCTAGGCGAACCTGCTGATCAGAGGGGCCCGCATTCGACGGTCAACGCACACCGCGCCGAGTTCCACTGCCCGCTTCAACCTCCGCGCACGGCGAGGCCGAGTGAGCGAAGCGCGGCTGCTGAGTTGTCATCGAGCTCCATGGTCCAAACGCGCCCGCAACCGTTCGGCGCGCAACCACGCTACTGCGCGCAAAGTTTGGCCCACGGCGATTCCCAATCAGGCGTCGCGACGTCCGCATCGCGCGCAGACGCAAGCTCGCCCCTTCGGAGCCCACGACGGCCATCACGGCCACCGATTGGGATGAAGTCCTGGGAGGAAACAACGGCCCACGGCAATTCCCGATCAGGCGTCGCGACGTCCGCGTCGTACGCAGACGCAAGCTCGCCCCCTGTCAGCCAGCACGCCATCACGGCCACCGATTCGCATGAAGTCCTCG
>DATHEN010000354.1:0-3973 GCA_035318565.1 Polyangiaceae bacterium | reverse complement strand
GGGTGATACGGCACGCAACGCACGTGGCGGCGATCGCATTGGCGCGGGTCAAGGGCCTCTTGCCGTAAGGCGGCCGCGAGTCCTCACTCGCGTTTCCGCGGTCGCGGGATGCCGAGCTCGTTCAGGCGATTCACGAGCGTGCGGCGCGACATCTCGAGGAGCTCGGCGGCGCGCGTCTGATTGCCGGCGCACTTCTCGAGCGCATCCAGGATGCGTTCGCGGTCCGGAGCGCTGGCGTTACCGCGCAGCTCAGCTCGGCGATCGTCACGTGTCGGCGGCGATTCGCTGCCGCGAATCCTCGGCGTCAAATGCTCTGGCAGTACGAGCTCGCCGGCACAGAGCACGGCCGCGCGCTCGATCGCGTTGCGAAGCTCACGGATGTTTCCGGGCCAGCCGTGCGCTTCCAGGAGCTCCAGCGCTTCCGGCGAAATTCCGAGCGGCGCTTGGCGGCCGTTCTCGGCGCGAGCGCGCGCGAGAAACACACGGCAAAGTGGCGCGATCTCTCGAGGACGCTGGCGCAGCGCTGGAATGACGAAGCTCATGCCATTCAGCCGATAGTAGAGATCCTCGCGGAAGCGGCCCGCGGCCGATTCCTTTTCGAGGTCGCGATTGGTGGCTGCGATGAAGCGCACGTCGACCGAACGTGTAGATCGGGCGCCGATTCTCAGCACCGTGCGTTCTTCGACCGCGCGCAATAGCTTGGTTTGAATCGACAGTGGAAGCTCGCCGATCTCGTCGAGCAAGACCGTGCCGCCCGAAGCCGCCTCCAGGAGGCCGATGCGCGCCTGATTCGCGCCGGTATAAGCGCCCTTTTCGTGACCGAACAGCTCGGCCTCGAGCAGTGACTCGGTCAGCGCGGCACAGTTGAGCGCGACGAAGGGGTGCTCCTTGCGTGGTGAGGCGTCGTGGATGGCGCGCGCGAAGATTTCCTTTCCGACGCCGGTCTCGCCCGAGATCAGCACATTGATGCTGGAGTTGGCGGCCCTGGCGGCCTGCGCGTAGAGCTCGCGCATCTCCGGATCGAGTACCACGATGCCGTCCGCGGAGGACGACCCCGAGGGAGCGAAGTGTTCGGAGGCGCTCGTCTCGCGCTGCATGGCGACGCGCGTCCGTTCTGCCAGATCCTCGAGGCGCCGCAGCCGCGCCGTGACCGCCTCGAGCAGCTCGCTCAGCGCAAAGGGCTTCGTCAGGTAGTCGTCGGCGCCGAGATTCATGCCGGCACGAATGTCCGCGCGTTCGGCGCGTGCGCTCAGAAAAACGAAGGGCACCGCTGCCGTCTGGGGATGCTCGCGAACGGCTCGCAGCACGTCGTGGCCATCCACGCCCGGCATGGCCACGTCGCAGATGATGAGATGCGGCACGCGCGCCTTCGCGAGCGCGATGCCGTCCGCGCCGCTGCCTGCGCAGGTGACGTCGAAGCCCTCTTCCGTCAAGAGCTCGCGTACGTTGTTGCGCAGCGATGCGTCGTCTTCGACCACGAGAATGTGCCGGTTCATCATGCGCTCGCCCGGAGCTCGCTCACGCGCGAGCCGTTCGAGGGCAAGCGCACCAGAAACTCGCTGCCGCGTCCGAGCTCGGTCTTGACTTCGATGGTGCCACCCTGCACCGTCAGAGCGCGGTGCACCACGGCCAGCCCGAGCCCGCTGCCCGCGACTTGCCCCACGTTGGTCCCGCGGCGAAAGCTCGTGAATAGGCCGGGTATGTCTGCGTCCGGGATGCCGATTCCGTGATCGCGCACGGCAAAGAGCGTTTCTGCCGCGGCGGTTTGCACGTCGACCTGGATCTCGCTGCCAGCAGGCGAGTACTTCACCGCGTTTTCGAGCAGGTTCAAGAGCACGTGCAGGAGCAGTCGTTCGTCCAAATTGACGTTGGGCTCACCCGTGAACCTCGTGCGGATGCGGTGGCTCTGGTTCGATGCGCGGTTCACCGTGTCGATGACCCGATTGCAGAAGCGCTCGAGCTCGAGCGGCGCGGGTGTCGCACGGAGTGCTCCCGCTTCGGCGCGGCCGATGACGAGAATCTCTTCCAGCATGTCATTCATGCTGCGCGCGGACGCCTGAATTTGTTTCAAGTGTCCGATTCTTCGCTCCGCGTCCCAGCGTTCGCCATACTTTTCGAGCAGCTCGCTCGAAGAAAGGATCGAGCTGAGCGGCGTGCGAAACTCGTGTGAGGTCATGGACACGAAGCGCGTCTTGAGCTCGCCGAGCTCCCGCTCCTTCTCGCGTTCCGAGGCGAGCGCGGTATTCGCGCTGCGCAGCTCGGCGCTCGCGCGCGCCAGAGCGGCGTTGCTGCGTTGCACACGCAGGATGAACTCCGTCATGCCCATGAGCACGATCGCGAACGCCAGAGCGAACAGCGCCTTTTCCCGCATGGCCGAGGCGTCGAGCGCCGCGCGGTAGCCGGCGGTGTAGAGCTCCTCGAGCCGGGTGGTGCTGCGGGCCGTCGGGGCCGCCAGAATGCCTTGGACCAGCGCGTCCACCAGCGGCTTACGCTTCGCGACCGTGCGAGCATGTCGCAGAAGCACGTCGACTCCGGATTTCGCTTCTGGCTCCGAGATCGCGTCGCGAGCTCGCTCGAGCTCGTGGATCGTCGCGGCGAGATGCGCATAGGCGTCGCGATCGGGAGCCACCTCCACGAGCAGCGCATCGCCCATCAAGGCGCGGGCAGCAGCGGCGACGGCTCGAGTCTGGCCGTGGTCCAGTGTACGTGCAGACTTTTCTGCGGCGAGCGGCAGATAGTGCAATGAGTTTCGTAGTACGGCGTGCTGCATCTTGAACGACTCGATGAAGCTCGCCTTGTCGCGCGTCAGCGCTGCGCCGCGCCCGAGCTCTGCGCGCAGCGCACTCTCGGCTTCCTCGCCGAGGAACTCGGGCACCTTCGCGAGCACCGCGTGCAGATGCTGCATTTCCTGCGTGCCGCGAACCAGGCCGTCATAGTGAGCGGATAGACCAGAGACACTTCTGAGCAGTCGTTCGTTGAGCTGAGCGTCGGCGGCCTTGAGTTGCCGAAGATCGCGGCTGTAGAGCGCTTCCGCCTTGTAATCGATGCCCCTACGCTCCGCGTGCGCGAACAAAAGCACGAAGCTCAACGTGCCGAGCCCCAGAGCCATGCGCAAGAGCGTGGTGAGGCTCATAGCGGCTTTCCGTGCAAGGTTCCCGTGAGGGACTTGAGGAAAGCCACGATCAGCCTCGAGTCGCCGTCTTCGAGCGTGCGTCCGAGCTGATACTCGGCCATCACTCGGACTGCAGTCTCCAGATCGGGCGCGGAACCGTCATGGAAGTACGGCGCTGTCAGAGCCACGTTCCGGAGGCTCGGCACGCGATAGACCTGCCGATCCTCGTGACGCCGAGTGACGCTGTAGCGGCTGCGATCGGGCGTTCCGGAATCCGCGCCCGGCGAATAGTCGCGCATCACTCCGAAGCGCTGGAACATGTTTCCGCCGACCAGCACGCCCTGGTGACAGCTCACGCACCCATACGCCTTGAACAGCGCGTAGCCAGCGCGCTCGTCGCTCGAGATCGCAGCCTGGTCTCCATTCAACCAGCGGTCGAACGCGCTGTCTGGAGTGACGAGTGAGCGTTCGTATGCGAGGAGGGACGCTCGCACGTTATTCGCGCCGAGGCCGCCTGCGAAAACGGCCTCGAACTGCTGCGTCCAACCCGGCACAGCCGCCAGGCGTTCGGCGATCGACGTCCAGCTGGTTCCCATGATCTTCGGGCTTTCGATCAGGGCGTCGATGTGGGCCTCCAGTGTGTCGAACCTGCCGCTCCAGGTGAGCTTGTACAGCAGGCCGACGTTGTAGAGTGTGGTGCTGTTGGTCGTCGTGACGGGGCGATGCGGGATCTTTGAAACTGGCACCGCGTGCGCGAGCCCATGTTCGCCGAGGTGACAGGATGAGCACGCAACTTTTCCGTCCTGCGAGATGAGTGTGCTCGAAAAAAGCTTTGCGCCGAGGGCGGCCATGCCCGGGTCC
>DATHEN010000353.1:0-3520 GCA_035318565.1 Polyangiaceae bacterium | reverse complement strand
GGACCTTCTCGCTGAAGTTCTGCGAGACCGGTCCGCCGCCGTACAGACCGCCGAGGCGATTGAACAGCTGCGGGCTGAACTTGACCTGACCGCCGCTGAGGCCACCGAGCGACGCGACCGGCGCGCCGCCTGCGACCTGTGACAGCTGCCCCTCCGAGAGCTCGCCGTCTTTCGATCCGATGAAGGCGGTGACGGCATCCGCAGCGCTCAGCTTGCGACCCGAGAGCTCGCTCAAGACCTGCACGACGTCATCCGCGCTGTACTCGAGCCCAGCGCCCTTTCCCATGGTGACCCATGCTTGCGGCGTTCGCTCCCCCGCGACGACTTGCTTGTTGAGGTCGGGAGACTCGGACATCTTCCTGATGAAATCGGCGACGTTCTTTTTCGACATGCTCGTCCTCTCCTGTGGCAACTGGCAGCGCGCGCCTGCCGGACGCGAGCGTGCTGGTCAATGCGTTGCGGACAATCCCCGGCAGAGCGTGCAAACCAAAGGCGTACGGGCCTACTTGATTACCCGAGCGCGGTCAACGAGGTCGCGCGCGCGTTCCATGCTGTGCGCGCTGCATCCCCCGGCTCAAGCGATAACAGTCGGTCGAGCGCTCCGTGAGCGCGGTAACAGTGAGTTGCGTGCGAAAACATCACGTCGCCCACGACTCCACACATCGCTTCGCGCGAGCTCGTGCGCGCGCAGCGACTGTGATCTGCGCTCAGCTCCAACGCTTTCCTCCGAAGAGCTGATGTGCGACTGGCTCCCACAGCGTGCGCCCTTCGAGCGTGACGCCGGGGCTTTGCTCCAGCTGACTGCAGACCTTGAGGATCTCCGGCATCCAGTCGCTCTGCCAGTTGAAGTCGTGGCCGGTGGCGGGCAAGCCCGCTGCGAGGCATGCGCGCCGGAACAGCCCGATGTTCGCAAAGGCGTGGAATCCGAACGCCAGCATGCCGACGTTGCGCTCCGCTTGCGGAAACGGTGACCAGTAGCGCTGTGGATCATCCGAAGTCGTGAGCGTGTGGCCCTTGCTCACCGCGCCGTGATGCAGATGTGAGGTCTCGTGCACGAGCAGCTCGCCGAGCATGCCGCGATCGGTCGGAAGACCGACCACCACGATGCCGGGGAACGCCACGAACGAGTGGCTGGTGTCGTGCTCCGGCTTGTGACGCGTGGGGATGACGATGCGCGCAGCGGAGCCCACCCAGCTTTCGTATTGCGGTGCATGCGTCGCGATCAGCTCGAGCGCGTCGCGCAGCGCGTCTGCCATCGCTTCCACCGACAGCGCTTCCGTGTGCGTGCTGTCCCACGCATCGTTCACCGAGAAGCCCCAGGTATCGGCGTGGTCGCCGGTCATCAGCGCGATCTCGCCCCAGCGGCCGCGGATCGTCGGGCACACGCTGAAACCATAGGCGCGTGCGCGCGCGTCCCCGTGCCCCTCGCGGTCATACGCGGCGAGCTCACAGCGCACACCATCCTCGCGCTCGATCAGCCACGTGCCTTGCCGTTGCTCGAAGCTGACCAGCGGTGGCGACACCCAGGAGCGAATGCGAATGCGCCGCGGACGGCTCAGCTGTGCGCGGAACGGTTCGATCGCTCCGCCGACGTGCAGCGCCGCCGCGAGCCCCGCCCAGACCGGATCGGTCTCCTGCTCGGACGCGCACGCGAGCAGCAGATCCGCCGGGAACGCGGCCGGGTCCTCGATCGCGCGCCCCGTCGCCAGGAAGGCGCGCAGCGCGTCGGCGAGGCTCGGCGCGCGCTCTCGCAGCGTGTCGCCGAAGCGGATCAAGAAGGTATCGACCAGGGTCGCGCCGTAGTCGGCCCACAGCGCGCGCAGGTGCGCGACCCGCTCGGCTTCCGAGCCATGCGCATAGGAGAACAGCGACAGCACTGGTGGCGACGCGCTCATCGTTCAACCCCTGGTCGGCGACGATTGCGCGGCGACGTAGTCGGGGTTGAGCGCCATCTTGTCGGCTAGCAGGACGTTGCCCTCGCGCAGGCGCTGCTCGATGTGCGCGAACAGGCCGCGCGTCACGATGCAGTCGAGCCCACCTTCGGCGTTGCGCTCGAGCGCGGTAACGCCGCCGTCTGCGACCATGCGCCCGCTGCAATGCTGCCCGAAGTACTCGCAGCCGGTGCAGACGTCGTCCATCCGCTGTTGCGCGCGCTCGGCGTTGCGCCGGTAGGGCGCACCGGCGGCGATCTCCGCGAACGGCTGGTAGAACACGTTGCCCGAGCTGAACGCCTGGTCGAGCCGTTCGTTGTAGCCGTAGACGTGGCCGTCGGTGTCCACCAGCACCACCGATTGCCAGCTCACGGGATCGTAGCGCGGACGTGGTTGGTCCGGGTGATGCGCGGTCTCGAGCACGCTGCGCATCAGCGTGTGGATCGGCTCGATCACGATCGGCGGAGTCTCGGCCAGCCACAGGTCGGTGAGGCGCTTGAGCGCGTGCAGCACCTCGTCGGCGCGGATCTCGAAGTCCTGGCCGGCCTCGTACAGGCCGGGCTCGACCGGCAGCACGCGGAAGTTGAAGCCGAGATCGCGCCAGAACGCGTACACCTCGTCGATCCGGTTCATGTTGAGCTTGCTCAGCACGGTGATCCCACCCGGACGCACGCCGCCTTCCAGCGCGCGCCGCAGATTGGTGCGGGCGCGCTGCTCCTGGCACACGTTGGCGAGGTTCACGCGCAAGCCGGTGAACAGATCGAGCGACACGCCCACCAGGTCGAAGCCGTCGCGCATCAGGCGAATGCGCTCGTCGTCGAGCTGGGTGAAGTTGCTCTGCACGCCGTTGGTGATCGGATAGCTCGCGCCGTCGAACACGCGCTTCTGCAGCTCGAAGACGTCCCAGTAGAACGCCGGCTCGATCAGCATCGGCTCACCGCCGTGCCACTGGAAGCTGACGCTGAGCGGCTCCGTAATCTCGTCGAAGAAGCCTTTGAAGTTCCGGAACATCTTCTCGATCGACGCCAGCGACATGCGCCGCTTGTCGGCGAGCAGCGGCAGCTCGTAGCAATACTTGCAGCGCAGATTGCAGAGCTTCGAGGTGTAGCAAATGATCTCGATCGACTTCATGTCGAGCCCTCCGCTGACGGGGTCAGCATATGGTCCCAGGGATACAGCACCATGGGCGGGGCGCGCTCGAGCAGGGCATGGGTTTGCGCTTTTCCGTCCGCGAGCGAGAAACGACGCGCGACCAGGGCGTACACGTCGCTCTGACTGGTCGCGACCAGCATCGCGGCGAGTAGGAAACGGACTTCCTCGTCGTTTGTGATCTCGCGGGCGCGGCGGACCAGCGCGCGGGCCTGCATATCCCGGGTGCATATGAGCAGCTGCTCGGCCAGCGACGGGTGGCGAGCGCGCAGCGGCTCGAGGCACTCGTCCCAGCCCTCGCCCAGGCGCACCGCGTAGCGCCGCACCAGCCAGGTGCAGCGCGCGGCGTCCAGCTGCGCGAAGGCTTGCCGGATCCGGGCGACGAGCTGGTCCGGTTGGACCTTCGCCACCATGTCGAGCGTACGGTCGAGCATGCGCAG
>DATHEN010000352.1:0-6290 GCA_035318565.1 Polyangiaceae bacterium | reverse complement strand
GTATTGTTCATGGGCACCAGCGCGGCCGCTTGGTTTACGGGCGTCGTCCCCGGTATCCATTCGGGACAAACGCAAGTAGCGCCGCCCGCAGAACGAAAGACCAAAGCTGCTCGCACGCGAAATCACAAGCGTGCGCCCTTGCCGCCGCCGGCTCCGATCCAGGCACCCGCGGAACCCGTGACTCAGCCATCGCGGCCGCCGTCGGCGACGTCGGTCACCGCCCATGACGAGCCGCGCGCTCACGGCGACCGAGTGCGAACGCAACCTAGACGCGAAGTGCCGCAGGGCTCCGATCGGCGGCAACCTGCAATGACGAAAACGCTGCAGGCCCCAGAAGTCCTGCCGCCGCACCTGTCGCCGCATCCCGGCACCGACAATGCAACGCTGGTGGCGCCCCAACGCATGCAGATCCGCGCTCCGCATCCCGCCGCCCCCGCAGTTCCAGAGTGGAGTGAGCAACGTTCGCGGGTCATGCAGGAACGCGAGCGCAACGCGGCCTGGAAGCGGCGCGATCTGCGCGAGTCCAATCCCGCCGCAGCCCACAAAGAGCGAGCTGGGCTGGTCGGTCGCGAACACTCCGGCCGTGACCTGCACCGACCCGACGCGCGCGAAAAGCGGGAGCATCCGACGAAAAAGTGATCGCGTTGACGCCTGCTGTTGCCCCTTAATCGATATGGCACTTCGCCACGCACCTTGTCTTCGTCTCGAACATCGCTGGCCGGTTTTGCGCTGCTGCTGTGGGTCAGCTGCCTTCCAGGCCTGGCGCTTCCGGCTGCCGTCACCGCACAGGCTGCTGACGACGCAGCGCTGGATGCACCGCAAGAAACGCCGGACGAAGCTCGTGTCGCTGCCGAGGCGTTCAACTCAATCGTGACGCGCGCGCTGGAGCATTTCCGTGCGCGCGACTTCGCCGCCGCTGCCACACAGTTCGATCTCGCGCTCACCGTCGCACCTGCCGGAGCGGACGTCGGCACCCTGCACTTCAACGCCGCGGCCAGCCTGTACGAGCTCGGTCGCTTTGGCGACGCGGAGCAGCGATTCGCGAGAACTGCTGCGATCGCGCCGGAGCTTGCGCCGCTCGCGCTGCTGAACGCGGGCATGGCAGCCCTGCAGGACGGGCGCGTCGACGTGGCCACCAGATACGCGGCCGATGCACCCGCGGGCGGTCATGAAGCGGAGACCCGTCGCTCGGAGCTGAAGGGGCTCATCGCACAGACCGAGCGCTCTCGCGAGAAAGAGGAATTCTATCGCGCGCTCAAGGATGGCATCGACGCTTACGCCGAGGGGAACATCGTGAGCGCGCGCAGATCGCTGGCGCGGAGTCTCGCGCTGCAGGCAAGCGCAACGCCGCGTGATCGCGCCACCTTGCATCTCACGCTCGGCGAAATCGCGCTCGAGCAGAACGATCGCGCGACCGCGCGCCGCAGCCTCGACCAGGCACTCAGGGAAGACCCTGCGAACGCCGAAGCGTATATCGCGCGTGCGGAGCTAGCGTGGGCGAACGCGAATGCCGACGCTGCAGAGGCAGACGCGCTGCGCGCGCTGGGTCTTGCGAAAAACGGTGCAAGCGCGGATCGCGCGCGTCGGCTGCTCGAGCGACTCGACGTGCTGCCGAGCGCCGGAGCCTCGTTCGTCGCGATGATCGGCACTGGGTACGACTCCAACGCCTCTCAATCCGGAACGGCCGAGCTGGCAGGCGTCGGCGCAACGAGCGCATCGCAGCCCAGCG
Source organism: Polyangiaceae bacterium (assembly GCA_035318565.1). GTDB lineage: Bacteria > Myxococcota_A > Polyangia > Polyangiales > Polyangiaceae > DATDJP01. The sequence goes on along the minus strand of DATHEN010000352.1, from coordinate 4,561 downwards.
CGCTCGTATCGGCCGCGGTCCAGTTCGACTTCACCCTGCGTACTAGCCGTAACACGGCGATCGTTCCTTACTACCTCGGAGACTTCTTCGCGCCGACCTCCTCGGCCTTGCAGCCTCTGACCCTGCAAGCACACGAGCTCGGCAGCCAGCTACATTGGCGCCCGATCCGAGAGCTGGGCCTGCGTTTCACCGCGGGCAGCTCGCTGGTGTTGTCCGGCTTGAACCCCGTGCAGCCGTTCACCTGGGAAGGCGTGTTTGGAACGCGCGCCGACCTTGCTACCAGTGAACACGCGACGACCAGCTTCGATCTGACCTTGCGACCCAGCCAAGGTCTAGGCGATCGCGCCTATCTGAGCGGCCTCGGACTCGACGGTGTGGTCGAGGAGCGTTTCACCTTTCGTGCGCTCCGTGTGTCGCTCGGCGCCGGCTATCGCAATCTTCAGTACGGTACACTGAACGTCCCAATCGAGGCTGGGAGCTCGTTCGCAGAATGCAGCCGGCGGGTTTGCAACAACCTCGCCTACGCAGTGCCATTGGGCTATCACGGCCCGTCCGGGCGCTTGGCCGCGGCGATCGATCTGCTCGCTCGGTTGTCGTTGGGTGCTTCGGCCAAAGTGGAGTACCGGCGCTATCTCGAGCCGAATTTCGTGCGCGGACTGCCCAACTCGCGCAAGACACGGGAGGACGGACGCTACCGATTGCGTGCGCACGGGGAGCTCGGCCTGGACACCGACCAACACGTCAGTCTGCTGCTCAGCTATGAAGTGTTGATCAGCCGTTCCAACATCGCGTTCGACGCGGACGACTCCCATCATCGATTCGACTACGGCGATCGCAACTTCGTCGAGCACCTGATCGAGCTCGGTCTAGAGCTGCGCTTGTAGAGTGTCGAGTGCTCGGTGGTGCATGGACACCATCCACGATGCCTACGTTGCTGACCGCAATCAGCCGGCCGATGGCGTGGGCGGACGAGAATGGGCACGCTACTTGCTCACTGGAACGAACAACCATGTCCATGCGTGCCACGTTGTGCCGAGGCAAGATCTTGTTCGCCCTTACATTCGTTCCTCTTGCAGCATGCGGAGACGACGATGGGAGAACGGATGACACCGCTGTTGACCGGAGTGACGCTGCCGTCGGTGACAGCGGTATTCGTGACGCCTCGGTCGCGAAGGACGCCACGGTTCAACTCGACGCCGGGGAGGACGCCGGTGACGCCGGCACGGACGCCGGTGACGCCGTGGCCAGATGCCCCGAACCTGCCTCCCTGGCGAACCCAGTCCCTGGATGTCCGTGCGGACGTTCCGCAGGAGCATACTGCTGCCTCGGCATGACGATCGCGTGCACGAGCGCCGGAGTGTGGGGGCCCTTTACGCCAGATGACGGCAGCCTGTGTACGTTCGATGAGGACTCCGGCGTCACGCCGCCGTTTCTGGAGTGCATCTAACTCGGACGATCGTCGGCTTGAACGGCGGCTCACTCCAAGGCGAGCTCGTGTTCCGTCACGTGACAGCACGCATGCTCACGGCGAACGAGTACGAGCACCCGCACTAGCGCACGTGCCGTCGCGCTGGACTGGGGGTCGTGTATGCTCGAGCGGTCGGAAGAAGCATGCTGCGCAGCATCACGGTCATCGCCGGCCTGATCGCCGCCGGGGTCGGTTGTTCCGAACCCGCCGCGCGCCCTGCGACTTCGGAGCCGCGCGCTGGCCGGCGAGTCGCACCTCCGGGGGTCTGCACGACGGCGGCCTCGACCCATGAGCCGTGCAACGACGATCCCAATCCGTGCGCGATCGACAGCGGCTTCCCTGGCGACGAGTTCTGCTTGCCACCGCCGCCACCCGAGCTGGGTGTGCAGATCCACCTCGGGCCCAAGGACTACCGCGACGCCGCCGAGGTGAACCGCTACCTGCTCGAGGCGGGCAAGGAAGTGAACGTGCTGGGCGTGGCCGATGTGCCGACCCGCGAAGACCACTTCTTCGATTTCGTACAGCTGCGCATGCGCCCGGGCTCGCATCATCTGATCAACCGCGTGATCGAGCGCGTCCCGAGCGAGGGCTTCATCTCCACGATGCCGTGTCCTGCGGAGCTGCTCAGCGCGTATTTCGTCGGCGCGCAGTCGCTCGCACGCGACGATCCGGCGCGCGGCATCGTCGCACCCGAGAACGAGGGGCTGGGGCGCGTCCTGCCCGGCAACGCCAGCCTGTGCATGAACCAGCACGCGTTCAACTTCGGCGCCGAGCCGATCCTGCGCGAGGTGTGGATCAACGTCTACTACATGGACCCCCGCGAGGTGACGCAGCAGGAGAATCGCATCGTGCTCAACGCCGACGTGGGAGAGATCCCGCCCGGTGCCCGAAGTGCGGCCAGCGCCAGCGCGGACATCCTGGGCGCGGGCCGGATCTTGAACCTGTACGGCCACCGCCACTCCTTCACCGAGCGCTTCGCGGTCTGGCACAACGACACCCTGATCTACGATTCCCACGACTGGTACGAGTCGGCGGTATACGAGTTCAACAGCGTGACCCGGAACCCTGCCGTCGCTCCCGAGCGCGGCATGGACGGAGCTGCCAGCGGCCCGCTGGAGGTCGAGGACGGCGACCGCCTGCGCATCCAGTGCGACATCCACAACACCTCCGAGACCACCCTGTGCTTCTCCAACGAAATCTACACCGGGGAGATGTGCATCCTCTTCGGCGCCACGATCGGTGCCCAGGTCGACAGCCCCGGCCTGCCTCTTTGACGCGCCGCGGCTCAGCTCAGCTCAGCTCAGAGACCAGGCGCACCCGGGCGCGCTCGTTGTAAGCTCGTGGCGACGATGACGCTGCGGCCCCGAGCACGACGGAACGGCTCGCGCCTTTCCGTCTCCCCGGCGGTAACCCCGGGGGTTTTCCAAGACCTAGCCAGTTCGCCGCACGGTGCTCATTGCGGTTTTTGCCGCAAGCTCCACCGCGCACAACGAGTCCGGTCGGGACGCAGCGTCGTCGTCGCCATCAGGCGCGGATGATCCCGGCTGACTTCAGCGAGGGTCTGGCGTCGGCATTGCTCGACGGAGCGTGGAGCTCGAGCGAGCTCGAGAGCCGCGCGCGCGTTGCGCTCGGGTCGCGTCCTCGCTGGTTGCGTCCGTTGTGCGCGCGCGTGCTGGCCAGCTTTCCCGAGCCGCCCGCGGAGACACGCAGCTTGGCGCTGCACCTCGAGCAAGACGCGAGGCTCGCGGCCGCGCTGAAACGTGCCGGTCGCATGCCGCGCATCCGCCGCTGGTTTCTGCCCGAGCCGCGCATGGCAGCGCGGCCCGTCGCGCTGGCGAGCATCGCGCTGCCGCCGATCGACAGACTGGGCACGCTCGCCGACATGCTGTCGCTGAGCCCGGCGCAGTTGGCCTGGTTCGCAGACGTACGCGGTCTCAATGCCGCGCGCGCGAGCGAGCAACTCTCGCACTACCACTACCGCTGGGTAGCCAAGCGTTCGGGCGGCTATCGTTTGCTCGAGACGCCCAAGCTGCGCATCAAGCGCATGCAGCGCTGGCTGCTGCGCGAGCTGTTGTCGCACGTACCGCCCGAGCCCTCGGCGCACGGTTTCGTGCCACGACGCTCCGTGCTCAGCTTCGTGGCCGATCACGTGGGCAAGGCCGTGGTGCTGCGGCTCGACCTGGAGGACTTCTTCGCCACCATTGCGGTCGCGCGCGTTCACGCATTGTTCGCGCGGCTCGGCTATCCCCACACGGTCGCGCAGACGCTCGCTGGCCTGTGCTGCGTGGCGACGCCCGAAGCCATCCTGCGCGCGAACCCGGAACCGGACCCGAGCGAGCGGCACCGCGCCGCACAGCGCCTGCGCATCCCGCATCTACCGCAGGGCGCGCCGACCTCGCCAGCCTTGAGCAACCTGGTCGCATGGCGGCTCGACCGGCGGCTGTCCGGCCTCGCCCGCGCGCTCGGGCTGTCATACAGCCGCTACGCCGACGACCTCGCGTTCTCGGGCGAACGCACGCTGCTGCGCAGATCGACCCGGTTCGTGGTGCGTGCGGGGGCGATCGCCCTCGAAGAAGGCTTTCGCCTCCGCTATCGCAAGCTCCGCGTGATGCCACACACCGGGCGCCAGCACCTTGCCGGCCTGATCATCAATGCTCGACCGAACGTACCGCGCCGCGACTACGACGCCCTGCGCGCCACGCTGCACAACGCCATCCAGCACGGCCCCGATTCCCAGAACCGCACCGGCCACCCCGACTTCCGCGCCCAGCTCGAAGGCCGCATCACCTGGATCGCCCAAACCAACCAACTCCGCGCCACCCGCCTACGCACCCTGTTCGACCGCATCCACTGGCCGTAGCGCTCAGCACTGACGCTGCATGGCCAGAGAGCTTGCCCTCGTGATATGCGAAGTCGAAAGTGCGGGAGGTAGGATGACCACGTCGGAGAGCAGCGAGGGCGGGGCCTTCGTGCCGGGCTGGTTTGCTCGGGTGTCGAACTGGATCGAAGCGGGTCGCACGGCCGAGGCTTGTCAGGAAATCGGCGCTGCCGTTGGTGCCGCTTTGAACGAACCGGCCAGCGTCCGGCCCCCGC
>DATHEN010000351.1:0-3175 GCA_035318565.1 Polyangiaceae bacterium | reverse complement strand
CGCTTGATCAGACGGACGCGACCCTCTTGCAGCAAGAAGGCTTCGTGCGCGGGTTCGCCGTCCTGAAAGAGCACGTCGCCGGCCGCAAAGCGGCGGCCGTAACGCGAGAGCAGGCGCGACTGTTCATCGGCAGCCACTTCGGGCGAAGCCATGGAGAATCGTATGTTAGGCCCGGAAGGGGGAGGGGGGAAGCTCCGGGCGAACGGCGCCGGCGTCTCGCACGTACATCGGGTCGCTAGGTGTGCTTTCCGGGAGCAGGGAGCCGATTCGCGCGGTAAAGCTGGCGTGAGGCAGATCGGTCTCCGGGGTGGAAAGCAGGTGCGGCAGAGAGAATTCCCTGCATACCTCGCCGAGCAGCACGTGCTCGGCCGCGCTTTCGAGCCTGGCGGCGTAGCTCTCGAGCTCGGAACGAGCCAGCGCGCGCGGCGCTTCGAGTTCCGCGCCGTCGGCCGAGTACGCGGCGAGGAACACCTCTTCCCGGCGGGCGTCCAGGATCGGGTAGCGGACGCGACCATCGCCGTCGGGGACGGCCCACGCCATGCTGGCGAGCGAGCCCACCCCGACCACGGGAATGTCGAGGCCGAGGCCGATGCCGTGCGCCAGCGCGATGCCCACGCGAAGACCGGTGAAAGAGCCCGGGCCGATGCCCACAGCCACCCGCTCGAGAGCCGTCTTCGCCCAGCCCGCCTCTGCCATCAAGCGTTCGATCAACGGTAGGAGTGTCTCGGCGTGCGCGTTGCGCGCTTCGTGCTCCGCAGAAAGGATGAGCTGACCACGGTCGACGAGGGCGACCGATCCGCGGCGGGTGGACGTTTCTATACCGAGTATTCGCACGGCGAGGCTCGCGCCCTTTAGCACGTTTTTCTTTTCGAGATATGCTGAGAGGCGATGCTCCAGATCGCTCCGCGCTTCGATTACCGGATCGAATGCGCGGTCGTCGAAGAGAAGGGCACCGTGCGGCAAGTCCACGAGGACGCTCACTTGCTGGCACCGGAGCTGGCACTGTTCGCCGTCGCCGACGGCATGGGTGGTCACGCCGCCGGTGAGGTTGCCGCGCGGCTGGCGCTCGAAGAGGTGCGCGCCAGCATCGCCGATCGGCCATCGCAGCGCGTTCTGGATGCCTACGTCGCGAAGCCGGATCTCGAGACTCGGCGCGAAGTGTTCGCCCGGCTGAAGCGCGCCGTCGAGAAAGCCAACACGCGTGTCTGGCGCGCCGCGCTCGGCAATGACTCGTGGGCGGGCATGGGCACCACGCTGGACGTCGTGTGGCTCGCACGCGATCACGCCTTCATCGCCCACGCTGGAGATGGCCGCATCTACTTGGCGCGCTCGCGCGCGGTGCTGCAGCTAACCCAAGATCACGCGCAGATCGAGTCGCTGAAGGCCACCGGCATGCTGTCGGCCCACAGCAAGTCGTACCCGGATCGGTTGATCAACGCGCTCGGTTTGAGTGAAAGCGTGACCGTGGACACGCTGTTCGTCGACCTGAACCTGAACGATCGCCTGCTTCTGTGCAGTGACGGCGTGTATACACAATTCGCGAGTGAGTCGGAGCTCGGCGATCTCATGCGCGGCGGAGTTCCCGATCGCGCCGCCCGGCACATCGTCGACCGCGCCTTGCAGAGCGGCTCGGACAACGCGACCGCGTTGATCGTGCAGATCTGCGCTCGGCTCGTGAAACGCGATACCCAGGATCGCGGCCTTCTGGCACAAGACCTGGACCGCGCGCGGCAGAGCGCGCTACTCGCCGAGCTGTCGTTGCCGCAGGTTTTGAACGCGCTGTCAGCGGCCGTGCAAGTGGAGCTCGAGGCCGGCGCGCGCGTTCCGCGAGTCGTGGCCAGCGATCTCGTCGCTTACATCGTGCTCGATGGCGTGCTCCGCACCACGGGCTCCCGGCGCGTGGGCACCGGCGCGCTGCTCTTTCCGGAGTCTCTGGTCGGGGTCTCTCACGAGAGCGAGTTGCCCGTCGTCGAGGAGCCGTCGCGCGTGCTGCGCCTGCGCGCGGACGACTTCAAAGAGGTCTGCACCAATGATCCAACGCTCGCGGCCGAGCTCTACCGCCACCTGGCCGAGCATCTGGCTCGCGTCGCGGTTCGATCGCCCTGAACGGTGATTTCTCGATCCGCTCTCCGGGGCGCTTGCATTCGTTGAACTTTCGACTAGGGTGCCGGCAACCTTCCGGCGGGTTCACCCCGGGTGGAAGGCGTCGGGGCGTAGCGCAGCCTGGTTAGCGCACTAGACTGGGGGTCTAGGGGTCGCCGGTTCGAATCCGGCCGCCCCGACCATATGCGGCGTGGCCTTAGCGCGCGCCGCGCTACTGACAGCCCTTGCAGCGGCTGGATACGCAGGCGTTCACCTGCTGCACGAGTCCGATCCCCGACGAGTGCTGGTCGAGCACGCTCTGGCAGACATTGCTGCACTCACTCTGGTTTCCGCAGCCTGCGCCCGTGGCGCAGTCCAGAATGGCCTTGCAGTCAGGGTCGGCGGTGCATTGGATGAGGACGTCGGCGCACGAGTTGCACTGGCACTCGAGGCATTCAGTCACTTCCATGCCCTGAGCGGCGGCGCCCTGAATGCACAAGTTGGCGCGTTCCGGCGTGGGTTTGGGGAAGCCGCCCTTGGCGTTTGCGGACTGGCCGACCCCTTGCTCGTCCACCCACGTGATGCTGCAGCTCTGGTACGGCAGGGTGCGAGCGCCTGCGGCGTCCCAGGCCAAACCGAACAGGTTACACATCTCGTCGCGCGCCTGAGTGCCGTAGCGGAGGCGATGCGTTTCGGTGTTGTTGTAGTCGCATTGGAAGCGCAGGCCTTCGCCGGCTTTCATTAGCTGTGGCTCCGCGAAGGCATAGTCCACTTCGTGCTCCCAATCGCGGCTCGTCCAGAAGGGCTCGCCGTTATCGCGCGTGCCGCCGGAGTACCAGACCTTGTAGTCCGTGCCCCAGCGGTGGGTGTGGCGGGTGACGTTCGCGAGCATCACGTCTTGCTTGAACTGACATTCCCCGGTGAACGATCCGCGGGCGCCCGGTGCGATGTCGATCGTGAAGTTGTAGAACGCAAACGTCTCGGCGATTTGCTCGATGCTGCCTTCGTCGGTGAGATGCAGGTTGAGCGCGCTCTTCGCCTCCACGTCCTGGCTACCGGTGTTCAGGTAGTGGTAGTCGAAGACGATGCGCTG
>DATHEN010000350.1:0-4300 GCA_035318565.1 Polyangiaceae bacterium | reverse complement strand
CGCCGCGCCTACGACCTCGAGCAATGTTACTGTCATGGTCATCCTTTTCGCACGAGCACTGAAGCATCACGCAAGTACTGCTTCGCCTGCGCAATCGTAAACACGCCGTCGTGAAAGATGGACGCTGCGAGCGCGGCATCTGCGCCGCCTTCGTCGAGCCCTTCACGGAGATGTTCCAGAGTGCCGACGCCACCCGACGCGATCACCGGAATGCCGACGGCTACGACGACCGCGCGTAGGAGCGGGACGTCGTAGCCACGGCCCGTGCCATCGCGGTCCATGCTGGTCAGCAAGATCTCCCCCGCCCCGAGCTCTGCGGCTCGGCTCGCCCAGGCCACTGCGTCCATACCGGTGCCGCGACGTCCTCCGTGGGTGAACACCTCCCAGCCGCCGCCGTCTCGTTGCTTGGCGTCGATTGCAACCACGATCGCCTGCGATCCCCAGGCCGACGCCACTCGGGAAATGAGCTCGGGGTCGCGCACGGCCGCGCTGTTGACGCTGACCTTGTCGGCGCCCGCGTCGAGCAGCGCGCGCACGTCGTCCACGCTTTGCACCCCGCCGCCGACGGTCAAAGGAGTGAACACGACGTCGGCCGTGCGAGCGACCACGTCGAGCAAAATGCCGCGCGCTTCATGGGACGCAGTGATGTCCAGAAAGGTGATCTCGTCCGCGCCTGCCGCGTCGTAACGCTGGGCGCACTCCACAGGGTCCCCGGCGTCCCGAATATTTACGAAGTTGACACCTTTGACGACGCGCCCTTCGCGTACGTCGAGGCATGGGATGATGCGCTTGGCGAGCATGCGGCCGCCTCCTTCCTACAGGAACCCTGCAGATTCGGACAAAGAGCTTGCTGGGGCTCGCAGCGGGCCGGGTGCGGGAAGGATAAGGCCGGCAGCGAGGATGAGAGTATATTGCTGGCATGCACGGCTGCCCGCGCTGTGGAGCCCCCTGTAAGCCGCAAGAAAGCGTGTGTGCGGCCTGCGGCTTGCCATTGGAAAGCGCGGAGCCGAGAGCCCGAGCCGGCGTAAAACCCACCCTGCTCGGCATGGGGGCTGACCCGGCCGCCGCCGCAGAAAACCCGAACCCCGCGCTCGGCCAGACCCAACTGGGTTACGCCCCACCGGATACCGCGCTCCGCCCTGCCTCGGGCCAGCGCACGCCGAATCCCAAAACACTGCTGGGGCTGCCAGCGCTCGATCCGCGCACGCTGGCAGCGCGCCAAGCGCCCGGGGCGCCTCCCGCGGCGCCGCCGCCCAAAGCGGATCCCGCTCAGCCTGCGCGGCGCCTGCCCTCGCAGTTCAACACGATGATCGGTGTCGCTCGGCCCGGCATCGCGCCTTCCAATCCGGGTCTCTCGCGCTCACCGAACGTAACGGCGGCAAGTCCGGTGCACTTGCATCCACAATTTTCGCATCCGGTGCTGCCCGGCGGCCAAAGACCGGTCCCGGAGGCGCCAGTGGCAGCGCCCGTCCGCCCGCGCCGGCGCCGGCTCGCGTGGGGGGGCGCACTCGTGCTCGTCGCTGCCGTGAGCCTACTCACGCTCGCCACGGTGGTGCTGCTGACACGTCGGAGCGGCCCGGTCACCGCGACGCTCCGCGCAGACGAAAATGGTCGCGAGCTACTCGAGCTCGGCTGCGACGAATGCGCCGACGCGACACTGGCGCGGCTGGCGGGTGGCAGCGGCCGGTTCGCCAACGGCAAGGCGCGCATCGAGCTGAGCTCGCTGCTTCCGGTAGGCGATCACGACCTCGATCTTTCGTTGCAAGAGCCGAATGCGCGCGACGCCCGCAGCGTCCGCGTGGTGGTGCCCGTGCACTATCGACTGCGCGGCGATTTCAGCGGTCTGGCAGAGAAACGACCCGAGCTCCGTGTGGTCGTGGAGGCGGTGAAGGAGAGCGCGGTGGTCGTCGACGGGCGAGCGATCCAGCTCGAGGCCTCCGGTAAGGGCGTGCATCGCATCGACGTCACGGAGGAACTCTCGGGCCCCTCGCTCTCCGGTGTGACGCTCGAGCGCGCCGTCCCTTACACCATCACCACACCCGGCTCCGCTGCACAGGCCGGCGTCGTGCGCCTGAAGATCGGCGTCGTTCCCCTGCAGGTCACGGCGCCGGGGGCGAGCCTGGTGATCGAAGAGGCACATTTCATGCTGGCGGGGCGCACACAGGCTGCGGGTACCGTCACCGTCGGCGGCAGGCCGATCACCGTGGATACGAATGGGCGCTTCGCGCAGATGATGAGCGTATCGACGGTCGGCGAAACCACCATCATCGTGCGCGCCAGCGCCGAGCAGCAAGCGCCGCGCCTGTTTCCGCTGCACGTCAAACGCGTGCAGAGCCTGCGCGCGGAAGCTCAAGCGTTCAGCGCCGGTGCTAGCCAGGGTCTGGCCAGCATCGCGGCGGATCCAGATCTGAAAAAGGGCTGGAAGGTGGTGCTCACCGGCACTGTCGCCCAGACCCGTTCCGAGCACCATACGAGCATCAGCTTGCTCGAGGTCAAGCAAGGCTGCTCGCTCGAACCGTGCCTGGTGCGCCTGATCTACGGCGCAGAAATGCCGTTCACCAAGGGCGATTCGCTGCGCGCCTTCGGTCATGTGCTCGGAGCGGTGGACGGCCCGCGCACCGGCAGCAAAATCCCGGAAGTGCGCGTGCTGTTCTTCCTGAGCGGGCGTGAGTGACGGCCATGTTCGCGCGGCGTTCGCTGGCGCGCATCTTGTGCGGCGCTGCCTGCTTTGCGAGCAGCACGTCCGCGTCCAGTCAAGCGCTCGATCCGAGCGTCGCCCAGGAGTTGCGCGTCGGTAAGCCACGCGGCTTTGCGCCGCTATTTCGGCTGGATGCGGGCCGCAGCGGGCGCGCGTCGCAGCCCGTACCCGAGCGACCCAAGCTGCTCTGGCGCCAGCGCATCACCGGCAGCATCGATCTGCCGGCGGCCGTCGACGCGAACGGCGCCACCGTGGTCGCCGGGGCCAGCGGCATCGTGCAACTTTCGAGCACCGGCCGCATCGAGTGGCTGCGCAGCCTGGCCGCGATCAGCGGGCCCTCGCTCACGACGCGGGGCGAACGGGTCGTGCTGACGGGTGCAGGTGAGCTCCTCTACTTCGACCCTGCTGGTGAGATCGTGCAACGCGTGCAGGTCGCCAGCGCCCCGCTCCGTACCGACGCGCCGCTCTTGCCGCTCGAAGATGGCGGCCTGTTGGTCGCAGCGGGCGGTGACGTGCTCAGGCTGAATCCCGGCGGGAGCGTGCGTCACGTCGCACGCTTCAACGACGAAGTGCGCGCACTGCTACAAACCCCGAGCGCATTCGTGATCACGACCGAGCTCGGCGACGTCCACGTCTGGTCGCCGCCCCAACTCCCTCGCAAACTCGGCAACTTTGCCGGACGCGTGAGCGCAGGGGCGGCTCTTCTGGACGCTCGGCGCCTCGTGGCCAACGTGGATCAGGCACGCATCGTCGAATTCGATCTCCGCACGCGCGCTCGTCGTGTGCGCGTAGCGAGCCCCGGTCTGCAGTTTCACGGCGCGCCCGCCGTCATGCGCAACGCAGAAACGCGCATTCTCAGCTTCGAGGGCGTGCTGCTCGGACACGACTGGCGCGGCCAAGAAACGCTGCGTGTGCCGCTGGCGGGGAGCGCTGGTAGTCCCGATAGACGGCCCGCGACGCACTTTGGCGGTGCTCCCTCGCTGCTGCTCGATCCACGAGGCACCTGCGCCTTTGCGTTGCCACATGCGGAGGCAGGCGTGGTGACAGCCGCCGGGGAGCTGCACGTGGCTCGGGATGCAGCCTGCCAGGATCCCGTGAGCCTGGTGCCGGCCGGTGCTCGGCGCATGCTACTCGCGTGTCGCTCCGGCCAGCTGTTCATGATCGGGGAGACAGCCACCGCACCCGCGCGTATCCCCAGCTCTCGGTAAGGCGGGTCGCTCAGTGGTAGAGCGCGGTGAAAAGGATCGCGAATGACTTCGTGTTGGCGCGCTGCTCGAGCTCGTCTGCGTTGCTACTGGTGACGGCCCCGGAAAAGCGCAGCATTCCACCAAGCGACCAGTCCGGCGCGATCCAGGCATCGTAACCCACCCAGACCGAGCCGCCGATCCCACCGGTACCGCCGTCTTCCTCGCCAATCCGGTCGGGATCCGGCTCCTCGTCCTCGAAATCCTCGTCTTCGAAAGTCCCGTTGAGTGACGCCACGCCGATCGCACCACCGACGTGGAAGCCCCCAGTGGGATCGGGAAAACCATCGATGAAGACGCCCAGCATCCCGAAATCGAGATTCTCGTATTCTTCGGCGGCGTCGGGCTCGCTCTTGGG
>DATHEN010000349.1:0-3436 GCA_035318565.1 Polyangiaceae bacterium | reverse complement strand
GAGGTCTTGGCGCGCTTGGCGACTTGGCGGCTAAGAAATTTCTCAGCTCGGCACAGAAGGCGGGCGGGGCGAGACGGGTGGAGTGGGCCGAGGCGAGGCGGGAGGAGCGGGAAGGGGCGCGCTCAGCTGCGAGCGGAGGTGGGTTTTTGGGCGATGATGCGCTGGTTCGAGGTTTCGTAGCCGAGCTTGCTGCGCGTGGTGTCGAGCATCACGAACAGGCCGAGCAGCAGCGGGTTCTTGTAATGAAAGAAATTGATGAACCAGTTCGGGTAGCGCTTATCGAGAAAGTAGTTGTGCAGCGAAATCGTCCAGGCTGACGTACTGATCAACTGATCGGAGCGCAGGATCGAAAAGCCCTGCCGTTCGAGCATCGCGGAGAGCGACGACTTCGAGAACAAGTTCCAGTGCCGGGGAAAGTGATAGTGGCCCCACCATCTGCCGCGGAACAGTTTGTAGTCGAGCCCGGCCAGATTCGGCGTCTCCACGATGAACAAGCCGCCCGGCTTGAGCAGCTGAAGGACACGCGCAGCGATGCGCACGGGATCATCGACGTGCTCGATCAGCTGCAGCATCACGATCGCGTCGAAGCTGTTCTCCTCGCCGTGCATCTCTTCGACACGCTTCGCGTAGGCCGTGAAGCCACGCGCGCGGCAGCGTTCGACCGCGGCTTCGTCGAAGTCGACGCCCACGAGCTCCCAGTCTTTCGGACCGTGTGCGCGCAATACTTCGAGGAAACGCCCGTCCCCGCAGCCGATGTCCAGGATGCGCTTCTTACCGGAGCCGAGCGCGTCCCGGTACAGCTTGACCTTGGTGCCTTCCCAAACGCGCTGCATACGCGCCACGAGGCCGGCCGTGCCGGACAGCGTGTAGTAGTTCGAAGGGTAGATCGTACCGAGGTCCTCGTGGCTGGGACGAGGGTTCAGGTAGACGTGTCCGCAGCGCCGGCAACTCACGAACCGGAACGGATTCGAGACCGTGTTGTATTCGAAATCGAAACCGGTCGAGGCCGTCTCTGCGTCCGTGCTACCGCACAGCGCGCACGGAGTTTCAACCAGCGCGAGTGCTGGCGCTTTCGCTCCGTAAGGATTCGTATCGGTCGCCGAAGACAGTGTGCTCGATTGGGACACCATGGCTCTTGAAATAACTCAGCTTGTTTCTGTAGACGGAGCGGTAACGGTGCCAGGGCACCGGCGGCCACAGGTGGTGGACCGCGTGGTAGTTGTGGCCCAGCACGAAAGGCGTGAACCAGTCCACGTCGATCACGCGCGTGCCCCCGAAGCGATCCGGCGGCAGGCCCACGTGCGGCAGGTAATTCACGTACCAGTCCATGATCACCTTGGCGATCACGACCGGCACGAACCACAGCAGCAGGGTCTCCAGCAGCACGCCCTGCCAGAGCGCGACCACGTGCACGCCCGCCACGAACGCGAGGCCCGTCATGTCTGAGACGCGCTGCGCGGGAGTGCGCGGATCCTGCTTCAATAGCTTCTTCGCGTACGCGAGTGCGCGCGGATAGCGGAACGCGATCGTGATGAAACGACCGTCCTTGTACGCGTAGTTCGGATCCTCGACGTGGTTCAGCTTGCTGTGGTGCTCGAGATGAATCCATCTCTGCATGAAGTAGGGGGTCATGTACGGAAGCATGCCCAGCACACCGACCACGTCGTTCACCCAAGCTTTGCGGGACACGATGCCGTGCACGGCTTCGTGCCAGACAGTGAACGCGAAGTGTATGGCCACCACGCTGATGGCGACGTGAATCAAAAGCGGCATGCGCCAGTAGACGAAGAGCGCCACATTGCCGAGCAGCAGCACGTACATAGCGAGCAGCAACGCCAACGTGAGCCAGTCGGTACGGCTCCGGCGGGCAGCGCGAGCGTTCACGGGCGCAGCTTGTGCACTTTCGAGTTCGTCCACGCCGCTGAATATACGCGCATAGAAAGTCTCGCGCTAGGCGCTGGAAAATCGCGGAAACTTACAGGTTAGGTGCCCGAAGTTGCGAACGGATCCTGCGCGAACGGCGTGGACTAAAGGACGTAGAACGCGTATCAAGCATGCCCTCGAAATGACCCCTCGCACGAGTGGCGGAATTGGCAGACGCACCGGATTTAGGTTCCGGCGGGGCAACCCGTGGGGGTTCAAGTCCCTCCTCGTGCACTCCTGAGGCTTCGCGCAGCGCACGGTGTGCCAGCCCGGCACACGACTGAAATTATACGCTCAGCCTGAATTGCAGGACCGCGCGCGCCGGGTCAGGCGCTCGGGGGCGGCTCGGTATTGCCGCCTTCGGCCCCGAAGTACAGCCCGTGCTTTCGCAATAGCTCGCGTAAGTAGTGACGCGCGAGGCCCGCTTCACGCGCAGCCTGTGAGATGTTCCCGCGCGTGCGTCGCATGAGGGTATCCAGGTATTCGCGCTCGAAGCGATCTACGGCGCGCTGCTTGGCAGAGACGAACGGCTCGTCGACCTCGACGGGCGGCGTGGGATTGGTCGTGTACTGAGCGTCCACCGGAGCGACGACAGCCGCGCTACCACTGTATTCGTAGCCCTCTCCGCTCAGGTCCGCGCAGCGGATAATCCCGTTTTCACTGAAAGCCGCAGCCCGTTCGACCAAATTGCGGAGCTCGCGCACGTTGCCCGGGAACGGACGGCGCAAAAGCTCGGCCGCGGCCTCCTCGTCGAGGCATAGAACCCGGCCTTCCGTCGCCGCGACCGCAGATTCGCGCAAAAAATGGTTGGCGAGGCCCAGGATGTCGTCCGCGCGCGCGCGCAGCGGCGGCAAAACGACGCGGACTTGCGCGAGACGGAAATACAAGTCTTCGCGAAAGCGTCCCTTCTCGACCTCGATGCGCAAATCACGGTGGGTGGCGCTGATCACCCGAACGTCCACCGGGATAAGCTCCTTGCCGCCTACGCGCGTGAGCTCCCGGCGCTCGAGGACGCGCAGCAGCTTGGTCTGCAAGGTGAGCGGCAGTTCGCCAATCTCGTCGATGAAGATCGTACCGCCGTGGGCGCGCTCGAAGGCTCCGATATGCCGGCTATCCGCGCTGGTGAAGGCGCCGCGCTCGTGGCCGAACAGCACCGACTCCGCGAGGGTGGATGGGATCGTGGTCGAATCGAGCACGATGAACGGGCCGCTCGAGCGCGGGCTCGCGTTATGCACCGCTCGAGCCACTTCTTCTTTGCCCGTGCCAGTCTCACCCTGAATGAGCAGGCTGAGGAGTTTCGCGGCGATACGCTCGAGCACCGTGAACAGCTCGCGCATCTGCGGTGAGCTGCCGATCAGTGCTCCGAAGCGCACGGGTTCGGTGTCGGCCTCGGTGCTGTTGCCCCCGTCCGCTTCGGCTTCTAATGACAAGGTGCTAACCCCGAACGTGCGGCGCGCGGGCGCGTCTAATTGGGCCATGGGATCCGTCTTTGGCTCGGACAGCGTGGCGTTTT
>DATHEN010000348.1:0-4227 GCA_035318565.1 Polyangiaceae bacterium | reverse complement strand
TCGAGACGACTCTTTTCGACGTGGCGCGGCCTGCACTTGCGCCAGCGCTTCGATTACGGCGCGCACGCTCGGCAGCCGCTTGCTCGGCTCGCGCGCCATCGCGTCGCACACCACCTGCTCGAGCGCCCTCGGCACTTCCGGTCGGTAATCGCGCACGCGCGGGGCATCCTCGAACACGATTTTCGCGAGCACGGCCATGGCGTGCTCCCCGCAGTAAGCCCGATAGCCGGTCAGGCACTCGTAGAGCACACAGCCGAGCGAGAACACGTCGGTGCGTTCATCGAGCGCGACGCCGCGCGCCTGCTCGGGTGACATGTAGGACGGCGTGCCCAGGATCGTGCCGCTGATCGTGATGTCCGGGCGCTCTCCGTACACGAAGCGTCCGAGACCGAGATCCAATACCTTGGGCCGTGCCACGGCGCCGTCGACCAGCCACAGGTTCGCTGGCTTGATGTCGCGGTGAATGATGCCGCGCGCGTGGACGAGCGCGAGCGTCTCCGCGACGCGTGTCGCCAGAGTCAGGACCTCGTCGATCGCGAGCGGCCCGCGCTCGAGCCGGGTATCCAGGTCCTCACCCGTGAGCCACTCCGTGACCAGAAAAGGTCGGCCGTCCGCGAGCACGCCGTAGTCCAGATACTGTACGAAGCCCGGATCGCGGAGCCCGGCCAGCAGCTCGGCTTCACGCTGAAACCGGCGCACGTGGTCGGGCTCGAGCGTGCGCAGGATCTTCACGGCGACTCGCTGTTCGCTGAGGCGGTCGCGGGCCTCGTAGACGGTGCCCACGCCGCCGGACGCCGCACGCCTGCGGAGCTCGAATCGCCCCGCAACGACCGCGCCCTCCTCCATCGCTCGTCCAGAAATACGCCTGTTCGGCGTGGCCTGGAAGCACAGATGTGTCGCAGTGCCGGCGCGGGCGCGTTAGCCTGAAAGCATCGTGCTCCTGGCAGTGGACATCGGAAACACCAACGTGGTGTTCGGGCTGTATGAAAATCGTGACCTGAAACAGACGTTTCGGGCATCCACGGTGAGCACGCGTACGGCGGACGAGTATGGCGTGGCGATGCGCCAGATGTTGACGTTGCGCGGCCACGATCCGAGCAGCGTCAGCGCGGCCATCATCGCCAGCGTCGTGCCTCCGCTCACGGACGTGATGGCCGACGCGATCCGGCATGCCTTCGGGCGCGAGCCGCTGATCGTCGGACCTGGGCTCAAGACCGGCATCGCAGTGCTCTACGAAAATCCGCGCGAAGTGGGCGCGGATCGGATCTGCAACGCCGTTGCCGCGTACGAGCGCGTGCACGGCGGCGTCATCGTCGTAGACTTCGGCACCGCGATCACTTTCGACTGCATCTCACCCAAGGGCGAGTACATCGGCGGCGTGCTCGTACCCGGCATTCAAGTCAGCTTGGACGGCCTGCTCGGACGCGCGGCGAAGTTGGCGCGCATCGAAATCGCCGAACCGCCGCGTGTCGTGGGGCGCAACACCACGCACGCGCTACAATCCGGATTGATTCACGGATACGCCGCGCTGGTGGACGGCCTGGTGCAGAAGATCGAGGCGGAGCTGGCGTTTCCTTGCACGGTGATTGCGACCGGCAGCCTGATTCAGCATCTGCTCAAGCACACCCACAAGATCGCGGCCGTGGAACCTTTTTTGACCCTCAACGGCCTGCGCATCTTGCATGACCGCAACACTCTCACCGAAACCGACGCAACCGGGCGCGCACGTTCACGTGCGGGGCGCTGAGCGGCGCACGCGAGCGGGTCTGGTCGGGGCGGGATTGTGGCTGCTCCTCGCGGCGAGCCTCGTGCTCGCCATGCAGTTCGGCGCAGAATCGGTAAGTTTGTCCCGGGCTCTCTCGCAACCGGACAGCCTGGATAGAACCATCGTGCTCGCGGCCCGCTTGCCGCGAGTGGCGCTGGCCGCACTGGCCGGAGCGAGTCTCGCCGGAGTGGGAGTGGCGTTTCAGGCACTGCTGCGCAATCCGCTGGCCGACCCGTACGTGCTCGGCGTCTCCGGGGGTGCGGCCGCCGGCGCCACGCTCGCGCTCGTGAGCGGCGTGAACGCGTTCTCGCTCTTCGGAGCGGCCTTCGTGCCGCTGGCGGCGCTGCTGGGAGGGCTGTGCGCCACGCTGCTCGTCTACGCGATCGCGCGCGCGGGAGGCGAGGTATCGGGCACCACGATTTTACTCGCCGGGGTGATCGTCAATTCGATCGCGACCGCCGTCATCACCTTCATCAAGACGCTCGTCAGCGCCAGCAAGGCGCAGGAACTGCTCTTTTGGCTGATGGGGTTCTTGGACGTTCCTTCCGGCAAGCAGCTCGCCATGACCAGCTTCTTCGTGGTGGTCGGCATGTCCATGCTGCTCTGGGACGCGGGCCGCATGAATCTGCTCGCCCTGGGCCGCGAGCCGGCGGCTCATCTCGGCATCGAAGTCGGCAAGCTCGAACGGCGGATGTTTTTTGCTGCCTCGGCGGTCGCGGGAGCGATCGTGAGCCTGACCGGGCTGATCGGCTTCGTCGGGCTGATCGTTCCGCACGCGGCGCGCAGATTGGTCGGCTCCGATCACCGGCGAGTGTTGCCCGCGTCACTGTTACTCGGCGCCACTACCCTCGTGCTGTGCGACGTGCTCGTGCGTCTGGCCTTCCGCTGGCTCGAGACCGAACCCCCTGTCGGCGCGATGACGGCTCTCATCGGCGGTCCGACGTTCCTACTCCTGCTCTATCGCACCCGGCAGCAGCGGACATTCGTCTGAATGCTGCCGGGGTGAGCGAAGCGGCGCGCTACTTCTCGTAAACTTGCGCAGCAGCGAGGCCGGAACCGCCGGTCACTTCCAGCACCACCTTCACGGGCAGCGCGAAGGGTGCCGGGTTCTTGTAGCAGTTCGGCTTGCGACCCAGCACTCCCTGCGTTCCCGTGTCCTGGTCCTGGGCCATTACCATGGCGGAACCGGGAATGGGCGTGACCGCGAGAAACTTCACGTTCACTTCGCTGACGGGAGGCAGCGCAGCCGCCACCACCGTGTAGCACTTGCCGGGCTGCAGCTGCAGCTGCGACTCGAGTACCTGGCCCTGCTGGAAGTTGCCGACCATGGCCGAGCCGACCGGACGCGCGCCGGCGGCGGCCTCGTTCCGGGCGAGCTGGTTCAGTACCGGCTGCACGGCTGCGCCGGCGCTCGGATCGAGAGCTTGCGCAGCTCCGCCGGCCTGAGCCGGAGGCGGCGTCTGCTGCGGCGCGGTTTGCGTGGGCGCGGGCTGCTGGGGTGTCCCATAGCCGGGCGCCGGTTGCTGGTAGCCGGGTTGTCCGGGTTGTTGGTAGCCGGGCTGGCCGGCGTAGCCCGGCTGCTGCCCATAGCCGGGCTGCTGCCCCTGCTGATAGCCCGCGTACTGGGCTTCCTCGTCCTTCTTCTTGCAACCGAAAGCGGTGACAAGGGCAAGGCTGCCCGCAACGCACAGGTTCAAGGTCTTCGACAACCGCATGCTTGAAGCTCCTACCTCGTGGAAAGGTCGTTCGAACGCGGACATCCGACGCTCGGCCGCGAAAGGCTATCCTTAGACGCCCGGCCGGGTAAAGCGAGTCACAGAACCTCGTCACCCAACGCCGAATGGCGAGAGCCCCGGCGGCTCCGCATTCCATTAACGACGAGCCGAGCGCGCCCTTACGCCCGATTCGTGAGCTCGCGAGCACCTCGTGCAGCGTGCGCGGGAGTGCTACCAGTGTGGCTGGAGCTGCCGGCCCTCGAGAAGTCCCCCGGCGGCTCCAGAGTCAGCGGCTACGAGGCACACGTGAGGTTCGCGCTCATCAGTGACGTCCACTTCGGGCCCGCCGCCTACCACGGCGGCAAGCTGCGCAAGCTGACTCATCGCGCCGCCGACCTGACCGAAGAGTTCGTGCGCTGCATGAACGAGTCGGCCCACCCCGACGTCGTGATCAATCTGGGCGATGTGCTCGAAGACCAGAATCGCGAAGTCGACCTCGCGAACTATGGCGTGTTCACGCGCACGCTCGCAGCGCTCCGGGCGCCCGTGCTGCACGTGGCAGGCAACCACGACACCGTGAACCTGACGCACGCCGATCTCGAAGAGCTGTGGCAGCACAGCGGCCCACTCCACTACAGCCGCTCGATCGGCGGCGTGCGTTTCTGCGTTCTGCACACGCACGAGACCAAAGACGTGGCCGTGCGCCTACCGGAAGAGCAATTCAGCTGGCTCGAGCGTGAGCTTCAG
>DATHEN010000347.1:0-3013 GCA_035318565.1 Polyangiaceae bacterium | reverse complement strand
AGGGAACGGTGCGTGCCGTTCCAACGCACGAGGTGCACGATTCGTTCCCGGAGCAGCCGCGTGCGCGTTCACTCGCGCGCGCCGCGTCCGAAATCCTGACTCGGGCGCTCGCGCATAGTGCTCGATATCCTTGCGGTTTCGAAGCTTTGCTGGACAGGTGCCGGAAGCTATGATCCTTTGCCGGCCGAGCGATTCCTCCCCGCTGCCACGACATCCAAATCGAACCAACCGCACTGACACGTGCGTCAGAGTCAACGCTGAAGGCGATGAGTGCGTAGGAAGCTTCGCACAGCTCGAAATTATGCGAGTTTCCGAATCGGAAGCTAGCGTTGTTGTGGCCTTGCCAATAAAGGGATCCATTCCTTACATTTGCGCGCGGAACCCGTCCGATGATGAGGGCAACTGAACAGTCACCCCGAATGTTCGAGAGTGACTTCGTCGATTTCTTCTCACGCACACACCCGCTGGTGGTGCCGATCCTATTTGTGCCAGCGAGCTTGGCGTTGCTCTGGCACAGCGTGGCTCGCGCGGGGGTCGGACTGCTCACGAGTCTCGGACTAGCCGTCGCGGGTTTCGTGGCGTGGTCGCTCACCGAGTACTGGCTGCATCGGCTGTTTTTTCATTGGCAGCCGCCCGGCAAGTGGGGCGAGCGCTTGCATTTCCTCGTGCACGGAGTGCATCACAAGTGGCCGCGGGACAAATACCGCCTAGTCATGCCGCCCGCGGTGAGCCTCTCGCTGTTCTTCTTGTTCCTCGCGCTGTTCTACGTGCTCCTGGGTGTGCGCTTCATGTGGGCGTTCCACGCGGGTTTCGTGGTGGGCTACATGTTTTACGACCTGACCCACTATTACATTCACCACTTCAATCCGAAGAGCGACTACGGACGGAAGCTCAAGAAAAATCACATGCTGCACCACTTCAAGAGCCATGACAGCCGCTTCGGCGTGTCCAACATGGTGTGGGATCGCGTGTTCGACACTCGCGGCTGAGCCGGACGCGGGCAACGCATGAGCGCCGGAGAACAAGAAAAAGGCAACGGCGACGGCAGTTCCTCCGCCATGTTGCCGGCCGTGCCAGAAGAGCTCGGCCTCGATCCACTGCTGCTGGCGCTGCTGCGCTGCGCGAGCTTTCTGGATTTGTCCGCGGATGAATCCGTCAACGCGGAGCTCGCGGGCGAAATTCTGGAGCACGTGGGCATGTACGTGCAGCGCTTGCCGGACGAACGCCTCGACGACATTCAGGACCAGCTCGAATCGCTGGACGCCTATGGCGTCGAACAAGGCTGGAACAGCGAGGTCGTCGAGTTCATTCGCGACTTTCTGTACAATTGCGGTCTCGGCGAGGACGAAGAGACCGAACAGCCCGTGGGCGACGCCTGAGCGCTCCGTAGTTCGATTTCCCGCAAGCGCCGTTTCCTCGAGGCGCACGGAGCGCGGATGAACCAGGACGACGTGCCCGAGCAGTGGGTCGTTGAACGCATCGTGCCGGGCGGCGAGGGGTTCGTGCGCTTGCCGAGCGGCTTTGCGGCGTTCGTCCCCGGAGGCTTGCCCGGCGATCGCATTCGAGCTCTGCGGGTCGAGCGCCGCAAAGGTTACCTGCGCGCGGTCGAGTGGGAACTCCTGGAGGCAGGGCCGGAGCGCGTGACACCGCCTTGTAGATTTGCCCATCGTTGTGGGGGCTGTGACTTCATGGCACTGACTGCGCTGGGTCAGCAGCGCGCGAAAGTCGGCATGCTGCGTGAGGCTATGTCGCGCACCGGCGGCTTCGAGAATCTGCCGAGCCTTCCCGAGGTCAGGAGCGCGGGTCCGGCGCTGGGCTATCGCACGCGCCTGCGGTTGCACATCGACGCGCGCGGCAAGATCGGGCTGTTCGCGCGCGGCTCTCACGAACTGATCGAGCTCGACGAGTGCATCGTCTGTCACGAGCGCGTCAACGCCGAGCTCGGCGTGTTGCGCGAGCTGAGCGAAACGGAGCCTGGCAGCTTCGCTCAATTCTCCGAAGTCGAGATTCGTGTGGGGGAGGCGGAGGATCGCGCGGTTCTGTTCTTCGTGCCGCGTTCGCTGCAGCGGCGCATTTCGTCCGCTGCGAGCGCGCTGCTCGATCGCCTGCGTGCTCGCTTCCGGGTCTCGATTGCGGGAAGCCATGAACGGAGCGAGCTGTCGCGCATGACGCTGCCCGGCGGGCTCGAGCTACGCACACCCGCGGCTTCGTTTGCGCAGGTCAACTGGAGCGTGAATCGCGTGCTCGTGCAGCGGGTCGTGGAGCTCGCCGCACTTCACGAGGTGCAGAGTTTCATCGAGCTGTACGCGGGCGCCGGCAATTTCACGCTGCCGCTGCTCGTGGGTGGTCGGAGAGGTACCGCCATCGAAGGCAACGCGGCCGCCGCTGCTGCTTTGCGCGACTCGGCTCGGCGCATGCGTTACGAGCTGGTCGTGCTCACGGGAGACGTGCGCGAGCGGTTCGCAGAGTTGCGGCGATCGGCGCAGAGCGCCGATCTCGTATTTCTCGATCCGCCGCGCGCGGGCGCAAAAGGCGTGCTCGCGGAGATCATCGAGCTCGGCCCTGCGCACGTGGGATTCTGTTCCTGCGACCCAGTGACCCTGGCGCGCGATCTGCGCACGCTGAGCGCCGCCGGCTACGCCCTGCGAGTGTTCGAAGGGTTCGACATGTTCCCGCAAACACATCACGTCGAAGCGCTAGCGTGGCTGACGCGCGCAAGTGGCTAATTGCGGACACGGGCACCGCTCAGCCTTGAGCACAAGGTCAACCTGTGCTCGTTAAACACTTAAACCCGCAGCCGGTTTCATGTGATGGAATCTGAGAACGATAGGGAACAAACGGGTGCGGGAAAGCCGCCACTCTTCGGCGTTCCGGGTCTGCCCGAGCGCGTGCTGGAAGCCTATGCACGTCTCTGGCAGCTCGAAACATGGCTGCGACAGCTCGTTTACGTGAACCTGCGCGCGAAGGCGGGCGATTCATCGACGCGATGCGACGTCCCCGCGCCGCATCCTTC
>DATHEN010000346.1:0-2729 GCA_035318565.1 Polyangiaceae bacterium | reverse complement strand
TGGCCTACGGACGCCGCCGAGCGTTTCTTGCCAAACGATCGCCCGATTTCCTTCGATATCGACATGCGTTTCCGCCACGTCATGAAGCAAGCGATTGTATCGGCACAGGTGGTGATAGGCTTCGCCCAACGTTTTACTGCTATGGGCCAGATAGTCGAGCAAGCCAAACACGCCTGGCCGGTAATGTTCGGCCAGGTGGAGGCCAAAGGCTTCGTCCCCTGTCGCGGCGATTGCAGCCTGACCCAATGCAACGAAGGTCTCGTAAGGAAATCGGGTATCGGGATCGTCGAGCTCTTTCAATGATAGTCCGACACTCGTGACAATGGCGGCTGCATCGAGACCGAGCTCCCGCAGCTCAGTCAGCGTGGGCCATACCATCTGTGAGGAGACGCTGAATTGCGAGCGCAACGGTTACGCAGGCTAACTCAGTTGAAATTCTTTGTCAGCGGGTTTGAGCGGCAAAGCCAACTAGAACACCATCAGTTGACTGCTCAGCGTTCTAGCCTCTTTTCACCGGGCGGCACGCGCTGCCCCGCCCGATGAAGTGAATTCAGCAGGGCACACTCAACGCGGCATCGAGCGCGTCTCTGTTTTTGCGTGTCTCTCGTATTCCCAAACCGTTAGTCGCTCCAGTCGAGACGCGCCAGGCTTGCGGCCAAGCTCAGTCCGGGTCGGCGCTGGCCTCGATGATCGCGCAACCCGCGCAGCTGCTTCGAGCCCGAAGACGTGCCGATTTCATGGTCGGTTTGGGTCCTTCGAGATCGCGTCGCTCAAAATCCTGATCGCGTTGTCGGCCGCCGAGGGGCCCATCGACACCCCCTCTTCGAGATTGCCGTCTCCTACGCCAGTATTCCATTCGCTCGATTTCACGAAGTAGCCCAACGTATCAGTGGTCAGTCCAAGGAATAGACGAAAAGGGCTCTTCTCGACTGCTTTGATATCGAGTCCAGTGTGGGTAAGAGCTTCACCCGGAAACGCAACGCCTTGTACTTCTGTTCCAAGACGGAAGTAGGTGTACTGTGTGGACATGGCCATATACGGTCCAAGAGTGGTCGTGTCGTAGTCGAGCACACCGAGCCCCTTGGCTAGATAGAAAAGCGGATTCGTTACTTCCTGAATCGACCCGCGTCGATCCGCGTAGATGCCGGGGCTCACTCGCGTTTGCTCGGCAACCGCAGCAAGCGCAGCATTCGCGACGACGCCGCCGTAAGCTTCTGCTCCGGCGAAGCCGTCGCCGCCCCCGTCGGGAACGGCGTCCCCCACGATGCCGTTGAAGAACAAGGCCTGTCCGCCTAGCGCTCGTTCGAGCTTGTCTACTGTGTAGCCGCAGAAGTCGCGAGTGATGAGCTTGTTGTCCATCCCGAGCTTCACTGGGTGCGCCGCAAAGTTGACGAGCGTACCGATCCGCCGGCCGTCGGTTCCCTTGGCGTCGAGCACGCTCAATTCCGGATCGGTAACGCCGAGGCCCCTGCGATTCGCATTTGGCGCCGTCCCCTTCGAAACCGAGAGCACCGCCGGCTTTGCTGAACTGAGGGCATTGGCGACGGATGCCGCCGTCAGCTCGATGACCCTTCGCCGGTATGCTTCCGGTACTCCCCCCCACAAGCCTTGTAGATCGGGTGTGGAGTGCGAGTGAGTTGCTCCAATGAGCACGTTTTCGCGAGGAAGAGTCACCCTTTCGGTGATGGCATCCAACATCGCAGCGAGGACGCGACTGCTGAGCCCGGGGGCGTCCAGGACCGTCATCGATAGGGCTGCACAGCCAGTGCGCAGTACCATGGTTCGCGCGAACACCGCATCGTGGACGCCCGCGGCTGGTCCCCGCGCGTTGCCGAAGCCGTAGGCCCCCATGTAGAGATTACCGGCGGCGATCTCGCTGGCAGATGGAGAGATGTCTAGAGCGGCAAAGCCAACGTGCCAGCCGTTGCCCACGTTCCCGAACGGGCATGAGCTCTCTCCACTCGAGCCCCCCGCGCCCGAGCTTCCCCCGGCGCCGCCTGCACCCCCAATGCCGGGCCCACTGCACGCACACAGGAGCAGAAGACTCCAACTCGCCAATGTCAGTATCTGAGTGGAAAATTCGAGCGAGCGCAGACAGCTTCGAAACTCGACCATCCAAGCAGAGTACCGAGCGGCCCTCAGTCGATCCACGGCTGCGGCGGTCAGCTCGCTGATCCGATTCGGCCAGCGCGGCGCGTCCTCGGCCGGCACTTGGACTCACCATGTCTCTGTGATGCGCCGTCATGCGCGCCCGGCAAGGTCGCGTCCTCTGCGCGTCCTCTCCGTGTTTCGCTTGCACTTCGCGTTCGGCTTTCTGCGGCTCCGGGTGACTACGACGGGCGCGTCTTGCCCCTTCCGTAACGCGGGTTCTAGGCGAGCGCGCCTCGTTCGAGCGCTTCGCGATCGAACGGCGTGCTGGGACGTTCTTGCGCGAGCTCGGGCGCCGGATCGAACTCGAACTTCGACTCGTCGAACGCGAGCGCGCGCATGCGGAATTCGAAGGTGAAGCCTGGCCACGCGGTGGAATTGTGACCGGCCTTGTCGAGGTACCAGCTCTGGCAACCAGATGACCAGATCGAGCGCTGTAGCTTGGGCTGGAGCTCTGCGTTGAACGCTTGCTGCGCGCGCGCCTTCACGTGAGCGCTGCGTGCGCCGCGGCGATCGATGGCGCGTAGGGCACGCAGCACGATCTCGATCTGCGACTCGATCATGTAGACCATCGAGCTGTG
>DATHEN010000345.1:0-3171 GCA_035318565.1 Polyangiaceae bacterium | reverse complement strand
TAGATGCAGAAGAAGAGCCAGAAGAATCCGCTTCGGAGTGAACGCAACGTTCGGGCCGGCGGGTACTTCAGAAAAAAGCGAGCTGCCGGTCGAATTCTTGACGGACTCGGCCTGCTCGAGAGAACTGCCGGGCCAAGCGGCAGCGCGTGTGCAAGCGTGTCGGGTTGGACCTGCGGAATTCGGCTGTTCTGAAGCGAGCCGGTGGCACCCGCGAAACGGGTGGCACTTTGCTGCGCGCTAATTAGGGTTGAGCTGCGGTAAACGTGAGCTCGGTCGAGACCGAGGTCAAGAAGCCAGCCCATGACAGTCAAGGACGAATCCACCCGTGCCGGCGTGAATGCCACTGTGGTGCGCTACGCGAAGACTCGGGTCGAGGTCGTGCAGGGGCCGGACTCGGGCCTGGCCGTGGAGACGGCCAACAAGCCGATTCGCGTCGGAACTTCCTCGGACAACGACTTGGTGCTCACCGACGACACGGTGTCGCGCCGTCACTGCGCCATCGAACCGACCGAGGGTGGGTTTCGCTTGCGCGACGAGGGTTCGACGAACGGCGTGCTGCTGTCCGGCGCGCGCGTCTTCGACGCCGTGTTGTACGGGGCGAGCCAGCTCCGGCTCGGGGACTCCGTGCTCGCCATCACGCCGCTGAAAGAGACGGTGGATCGCGAGCAAACCACCGCTGATCGCTTCGGAGATCTGCTCGGGCGCTCGCCGCGTATGCGCGAGCTGTTCGCGGACTTGAGCCGCATCGCTCCCACGGACGTCACGCTGCTCATCGAGGGTGAAACGGGAACGGGCAAAGAGCTCGTGGCGGACTCGGTGCATCGCGCGAGCGGGCGCTGCAATGGCCCCTACGTCGTGTTCGATTGCAGCGCGGTGGCACCCACGCTCGCCGAGAGCGAGCTCTTCGGACACGAGCGCGGCGCGTTCACGGGCGCCATCGCCTCACGTCCGGGCGTCTTCGAACAGGCCGATGGGGGCACGATTTTCCTGGACGAGCTCGGCGAGCTGCCGCGGGATTTGCAGCCCAAATTGCTGCGCGTGCTCGAGAAGCGCGAGGTGCGCCGCATCGGCTCACAGCGCACCACCCCCGTGAACGTGCGGCTGATAGCGGCTACCAACCGCAACATGGCAGCGGAAGTGGCGCGCGGCGCATTCCGCGAAGATCTGTACTTTCGCGTCGCCGCCGCGCACGTGTACGTTCCGCCGCTGCGCGATCGCATGGAAGACCTGCCCATGCTCGTCGAACATTTTTTGAGTCTGGCGAGTCCTCGACACTCGCTTGCCGACGTGCCGACGCAGGTCTGGGAAATGTTTCACGCGCACCGCTGGCCGGGCAACGTGCGCGAGCTGAACAACGCCGTGCAGCGCTTTCTGGTCACGCCCGAGCGCGCGCTCATGCCGGCGCGCGACGCTGAAACGAGCTTGCCTCCGCAAAGCCCGGCTGTTCGCATTGAAAATGTTTTGCCGCTGCGGATCGCACGCCGTGAAGCGAGCGATGCGTTCGAGCGGGACTACTTGAAGACGCTGCTCCAGCGCTCCGAAGGCAACGTCACGCGCGCTGCCGCCATCGGCGAAGTGTCTCGGCAGATGGTGCAGAAGCTGATGCGCAAGCACGGTCTGGGTTGACGCAGCGATCGCGTCGCGAGTAATTACGCGGAGCGATTGAATATGCGACGGCGTCCGGCTTAAGTTCGAAGGCCAGGGCCCGTTAGAGACACACTCCCTGCGAACTTTCCGTGCGTCGCGCGAGCTCCCGAGCTCGTGTTCGACGCGCGGGCCGGGCAGCGAAGTTGCCGAAAGTACACGCATGCGGAGCTGGCCTTAGCTCAGCTTGAGACCGCGCGCGCTCGCACCAAAAAGGGCGCGCGTCCACAACGAAGCTCGCATACGCGAGTCTACGAGAAAGGCTACGGCATGAATTTTGGCGTTATCCAACGAGCAGTGATTGCATCGAGCTTCGTCGGCTATTTGGCCGGTTGCAGCGGAACTCCGGATTCGAGCGCCGGCGCGACTGGCGAGACCGTATCCGCGGTCACTGGCGGCAGCACCGCAGCGGGTGCCATCCCCGCGGGTCTGCCCGCGCGCATGATGGTCGGTCTGTTCGAGGACACGGGCGGGAGCTGGATGAAGAACAGCGGCGTGCGCTGGGACGCGCGCTACCGCTATTTCACGAAGGGCTGGGTCAACAACTGGGGCTGGAGCGCATACGACGGCTCGTGGGGCCTTCAATATCTGCGCGAGTGCGACACGCAAGGCTACGTACCCGCGGTTCAGTACTATCAACTCTTCGGTGAGCCGGGCGGCGGCGAACCGCAGTCGCTCGCCAAGCTGCAGAACGCGGGCACGATGCGTTCGTACTTCGGTGATTTCAAGCTGCTGATGCAGCGCGCGAAGGACTTCGGCAAGCCCGCGTTGATCTTGCTCGAAGCCGACGCATTCGCATTTCTTCAGGGCCAGGCGAGCAGCAATCCGAACGCCTACGCGGCGATCGCCGCCAGCGGCATGCCCGAGCTCGCCGGCTTGCCGAACACCGTTGCTGGTTGGGGCATGGCCTTTCTGCAGATCCGCAAAGCAGTGGGCGCAACCAACGCCAAGCTCGGCATTCACGTCTCCGCGTGGGCTAGCGGCAAAGACCTGACCCATTTCAACGTGACGGACCCGATGAGTCCGGAAGTCGACAAGGTTTACAACTTCCTCGCTCCAATGGGCCTGGCTACGAATCAAACGGGCAGCACCTACGACGTGCTCGTCGGGGATCCGCTCGATCGCGACGCAGACTACTATCGGCTCGTGCAGGGACAAGATCGCTGGTGGAATGCCAGTGACTCCGCGTCCACCAACTCGAAGAGCTTCAATCGCTACGCCGAGTGGCTCAAACTTTGGAATCAGAAGGCCAAGAAGCGTTGGGTGCTCTGGCAGATTCCGCTCGGCAACTCGAACCACCTGAACGTGTACAACAACGGCGGCGCGCGTCAGGGCTACAAGGACAACCGCGCTGAGTACTTCTTCGGCAATGGCACCGCGCACATGGTCAAGTTCGCGGACGCCGGCGTCATCTCGCTCTTGTTCGGCGCGGGCGCGGGCGGTCAAGCCAGCTACGGCAACGACATCTTCACGGACGGACGCTCGTTCATGCAGAGTCGCGCGGGCGCCATCCTCAACGCGGGCGGC
>DATHEN010000344.1:0-3312 GCA_035318565.1 Polyangiaceae bacterium | reverse complement strand
CTGGCCGGCCGCTGCCGGCGCGAGCCGAGGCGAAGATGAACCGTCCGATCTGCGTCGTCGTCACAGGAGAACCCATGCCGGTCACGCGCGAGCTGCGAGGCAGCTTCTTCGCGCTGATCCGCGAGACCGTGGCAACGGATTGGGCCGGCCCGTGGCGGCAGGTGGACGGGCGCGGCGCCGACGAGCTGCCGAACCCCGCCGAGGTCGCGGCTTTGATCCTGACGGGCTCTGCCGCCAGTGTGACGTCGCGCGAGCCCTGGATGCTACGGCTCGAAGCCTACTTGCGGCGCGCGGTGGACGCGAACCTGCCCATCTTGGGCATTTGTTTCGGACACCAGCTGCTCGGACAAGCTCTGGGCGGACGCGTCGGCAAAAACCTTCACGGTCGCGAGATCGGCAGCGTTCTGATCGAGGTCACCCGCAAGGACCCGCTGCTCGGCGGCGCGCCGCGCTTTCTCGCGAACTCCACGCACGTGGACTCCGTAGTGGAGCTTCCGCCCGGGGCCCAGGTGCTCGCGCGCAGCGCGCTCGAGCCGTTCGCGGCCTTGCGCTTCGCGGAGCACGTGTACGGCGTGCAGTTTCATCCGGAAGTAGATGCGGAAGTCATGCTGCATTACGCGAACGCGCGTCGTCAGCTGCTGGTCGAAGAAGGCTTCGACCACGACGCGCTGTGCAACGCCGTGAAGGACACGCCGGACAGCGCGGCTATCCTGAATCGCTTTGCGAGGCGCGTTACCGAGCTCGAGACGCGCTGAGCTTACGCCGCTTCTACCTTTTGCGCGAAGCCCGGCAGGCCCGCGAAGCGCTGAGTGTGGAACACGTCGTCGCCGAACAGGATGCTCAGGATGTGCATGCGCTTGAAGTACAGGCCCACGTCGTGTTCGTCGGTGACGCCGATGCCGCCGTGCAGCTGCGTTCCCTGCCGCACCACGTAACCGCCGCTGAGGCCGAGCTGAACCTTGGCCGTCGAAATGGCGCGCTGGCGTTCGTCGCGGTTCTCGTCGCTCACTTTGAGCATGGCCAGGATTGCCGTGCTCTTGGCCAGCTCCGTCTCCACGAACATGTCCACCATGCGGTGCTGGAGCGCCTGGAAAGTGCCGATCGCCACGCCGAACTGCTTGCGCTCCGTCAGGTAGTTGCGGGTCATCATCAGCACCGTCTGCATCACGCCCGAGCCCTCGGCGCACGCCGCCGCCGCGCCGTAGTCGTGGATCAGGTCCAGCAAGGCAGCGGCCTCGCCTTCCTGGCCCAGCAGGCGATCGGCTTCCACCTCGACCCCGTCGAGATCGAGCAGGGCGGCCTTCTTGCTATCCATGCAGTCGACAGGGCGGATCTTGAGACCCGGCTGCTCGCGGTCCAGAACGAACAGCGAGATTCCGCTCGCGTCGATCTCGCTGCCCGAGGTGCGCGCCGAGACGATGATCTGCTCCGCGGCGTGGCCGTTCAAGACGAAGCGCTTGGCGCCGCGCAGCGTGTACTTCGATCCCTTCTTCTCGGCGCGCGTCCGCACGTTCGTGACGTCGAAGCGGCTCTGTTCTTCCACGAAGCCGAGCGCGAGCGACGTGTCGCCGGCGAGCATGGGTGACAGCCAGCGCTGCTGTTGTTCGGCGCTGCCCGCGCGCGCGAGCGCGGTACCCGCCAGGACCACGGATGGCAGGTACGGCTCAGGCACCAACGTCGTCCCGAGCTGCTCGATGATGAGGCCGACTTCGACGAAGCTCATGCCCAGACCGCCGACGCTCTCCGGGAACATCACGCCGAGCCAACCGAGCTCACCCATCTGCTTCCAGACCGACTTTTCCCAGCCGATCGGGTCGCTGCGCAAACGCCGCATGCGCTCCACGGGCGAATCTTTTTTGACGAAGGACTGTACGGTTTCGACCAGCATCTTCTGGTCATCGGTCAAATCGAAGTTCATGACGGGTTCTCCGTATCAGCCGGGCAGTCCAAGAATGTACTTGGCGATGATGTTCTTCTGAATCTCGTTCGAGCCGCCATAGATGGTGGCAGCGCGCAGGTAGTTGAACGAAGACGGCACCCAGTACTCGCGGGGCGGGACCACGCCTTCCTCGTTGAACCACGAGAGCGAGTCGTAGCCCATGACTTGCATGGCGAGGTCGAAGCATTCCTGCTGAATTTCGGTGCCTCGCAGCTTCAAGATGCTCGACTCGGGGCCGGGTGCGTGTCCCAGCTGGGCGCCTGCCACGGCGCGGTAGTTTGCCATCTTCAACGCCTCCAGCTTGATCTCGAGCGTGGCGATTTTGGTGCGCAGGGCCGCGTCCTCGATGAGCGGCTTCCCGCCTGCGAGCGCCTGCGCCGCGATGCGCTTGATACGCACCAGTGTGCGCGCCGAGATGCCGATGCCCGCGAGCAGCGTGCGCTCGTGGCCGAGCAGCGCCTTGGCGTACGTCCAGCCCATGTTCTGCTCGCCGACGAGGTTCTCCTTCGGCACTTCGACGTTCTCGAACCACGTCTCGCAGAAGGCGTACGTATTGCCGGTGGTGAGAAACGGCTTCACCGTGACCCCGGGCGTTTTCATGTCGCACAGAATGAAGCTGATGCCCGACTGCTTTTTGACCTTGGGGTCCGTGCGCGCCAGGACGAAGATCCAATCCGCGTACTGCGCGTAAGTGGTCCAGGTCTTTTGGCCGTTCAGTACGAAGTGATCGCCCTTGTCCTCCGCGCGCAGCTGGAGGGAGGCGAGATCACTGCCGGCGTTGGGCTCGCTGTAACCCTGGCACCAGACCTCTTCGCCGGAGGCGATCTTCGGCAAAAAGCGTTGCTTCTGCTTCTCGTCGCCGAACTGCATGATGAGCGGGCCCACCATGACCATACCGAACGGGCTCAGCTGCGGCGCGCCCGAGAGCTCGACCTCCTCGGTGAACAGGAAGCGGCGAGCGATGTCCCAGCCCGTGCCGCCGTATTCCTTCGGCCAGTTGGGAGCGACCCAGCCCTTCTTGTAGAGGAT
Organism: Polyangiaceae bacterium; assembly: GCA_035318565.1. Lineage (GTDB taxonomy): Bacteria > Myxococcota_A > Polyangia > Polyangiales > Polyangiaceae > DATDJP01. The sequence continues at coordinate 344 of DATHEN010000344.1, read as the reverse complement.
CTTGTGCCACTCCATCGTTTCTTTGAACTCGAAGTTGGCATCCACTTCCGCTTTGGCGCGAATGTGCGGCGGCATCGCCGAGCGAATCCACGCGCGCACTTCCTCGCGGAAGGCGTTCTCTTCTGAGCTGAACGACATGTCCATGATTGAGTCTTCCGATCTCGGCGCCGTGGGCCGGTCGCGCCGGGCGCTCGCTATATAGCCCAAAGCCGCAGCGGCCCCAGACCCGAAATTCGCAGCCGGACCGCGCGCGGATGCAGTCCGGCCGAGCAGCCGTCTGAACCTCGGCTTGGTGGTGGACTCCGGATTTCACGAGTGTAGCCTCGGTCGTTTTCTTGTTCCTG
>DATHEN010000343.1:0-2473 GCA_035318565.1 Polyangiaceae bacterium | reverse complement strand
GGCTACGGGCAAGGTGCGTTGCTGGGGAGAGGGCGCTGGAGGATTCCTCGGATATGGCCACGATCAAACGATTGGAGACGACGAAGTGCCGGCGGGCCTCGCAGAGCTCCAGATCGGCGGCTCGGTCGTGCAGCTGGCGATGGGCTTCGTGCACACTTGCGCCTTGCTGTCGAACGGCAAGGTGCGCTGTTGGGGGTCCTCCTATGATGGCGCGCTCGGCTACGGCAATTTCGACAATATCGGCGACGATGAAGCCGCCGGCGCAGGCGGCGACGTGGACCTGGGTGGTACCGTCGCTCGGATCGCAGTCGGCTGGGAGCACACTTGCGCCGTGCTGACGGACGGCAGACTGCGTTGCTGGGGTCGAAACTCCGAGGGTCAGCTGGGGTACGCCCATTCGGCGACGATCGGCGACGACGAAACGCCGGCCTCTGCGGGAGACGTACCCGTTGGCTCACCCGTTCGCCAGGTCGCGCTCGGCGCGCATCACACGTGCGCGCTGCTCACGACGGGCAAGGTGCGCTGCTGGGGCACCAGCGAGTCGGGGCAGCTCGGGTATGGCAACACGCAGTCGGTTAGCCCCGCGTCGGCGGCGGCCGACGTGAACGTGGGTGGCAGCGTGGTGCAAATCGCCGCTGGCGTTGCTCACACCTGCGCGCTGCTCACCACTGGCGCCGTGCGCTGCTGGGGCTCGAACAATTACGGGGAGCTAGGCTACCCGAGCGCCGGCAACATTGGCGACGACGAGCTGCCGTACACCGCGCTCGATGTCGCCGTGCAGTAAACGCCAACGTGCTCGCGCCAATTGCTGACGCGAGCACGTTCAGATGCGCGCGGCCGACTCAGTATTTGATCAGCAGCGTGGCATCGCCGAGCAAGCCCCAGAAGTACGTGCGCTTGCGTTGCAGGGTGCGCGTGCGTCGATTGGCCGGATCCGTCGTGCCCGCCGGATTCAACGTGGCGTCCGAGGCGTCAGCGTTGAAGTAGCCGCTCAGCCCGGCTGCGAAGCGCTTCGTGCTAGCGATCGTCTCGGTGACGTTGCGCGGCGTATCGTTGAAGACCTTGGCGCGCGCGAGCATGCCGAGTCCGTTCGCGTAGAACAGCATGCTCTCGGCGTGCTGCCGGGCGGCATAGAGCGGCGTGTTGTAGCGGTCGTACACGGGCAGAACTGCGTTCACCGAGCAGCCGTCGTGGATGTAGAAGGTTTGGCCGGTGCTCATCGTCTCGTAAATTTTGTTCTCCCAGAGCGTGCGATACAGAAAGAAGTCGGCTGACGTGCGCTCGCCGAGCGTCGGCTGAAGGTAGTAACCTTGCGCGTCGGAGCTCAGCTTCCAAAACCAGGGCCGCCCACCGATCATCGTATCGACGAGCCAGGTGTTCGACTGTTTGAATCCGGCGCTGACCTGGTCCGAGTGGGCTGCGATACCGCGGAGCACGGCAGGCTCCTTGAGCCAGTTGATGTATTCGGCCATGTCCGCCTCCGGGACACTCAGCGACGCTGCGAACGTCGGGTCCGCTTTCCGCAAGATGTTGTTGAAACTCACTGGATCGAGCAGCCCGGACTCGCGCGCGCGCACCGCCGACGTGCGATAGGGCTTGTTGCGGTCGTGACCGAGCCGAAAGGTGTGATTTCGGTACAGGTAGTCGAGCAAGATCTTGCGCTCGAGCGTGGCGTCCTCCTTCCACATCACGTCGGTCGGGGCGGTCAGGCGCACGGTACGCGGCTTCCCGTCCGCCGCGAGCGGCCCTTGCCCATCGACGCTGTAGCCGTTGTAGATCCAGGGCTGAAGCGCGACGTGGCGCGGATTGATGCGAGTCACGGCGATTTCGGGGCGGGCGATCGGATTGGCGAGCAGGCGATCGCTGCTCGAGAGCTCGGGTCCGGGCTCCGTGAGCGATTGCACGTGGACGGTGGCTCGGCCGGGCGGCGCATTCTCGATCAACCGCGTGTCACGATCGGTGATCAGAAAGAAATCTTGAAACGAGCTGGTGCGGATGTTGAACCGCACGCTGCTCAGGTACTGCCCCGCCGCCGGCCACGTCTGCCAGGGGTCGAGCTCGGGCACGAGCTCCACGTCACGGAACGTCGTGTACTCCTTTCGATACAGCGCCTCCCAGTTGCCGTCGAGATCCGAGAGCACGAGGTCCGAGCGCGGCGCGACGAGCTCCGTCCCGGTATCGACGAAGTCCGTGTTCGCATAGTTGACGCCGCCGAACAGCTTGCCTTCGGCTCCGACGTGGGAACGCACGAACACCTGGCGCACGATGCTCGCCTCGGGGAAGTCGCCGATCAACGTCACGTTGCGCAGCGGATGTGCGGCATGCACGGCCTTGAGGAAGCGGCGTACCGCGAGCAGGGTTCGGCCGTCCTGGTGCTCCGTTCCGCGATACACCTGGGTCGCGATGAAGTGAATGTCATAGCCCTCCTTGAACATGTCGGCGCGCATGTTGCTGAGCATGAGCCGCATCGTCA